>CAYOUW010000016.1:0-26391 GCA_964407235.1 uncultured Zetaproteobacteria bacterium
ATTGTTCGAAACGCCATGCAAACCAAATACTTACACCCTGCATCCAATGTCAATGCCGGTTCCTGGGTAAAATATAAAAGTCTGGCCCTATTGTTGGCGATGCCGTTATGCCCCGTGGCCGCTATTTCCGCTGAGGTGTCGCGCGCACCCCTGCCCGTGATGCAGGCCAATCCGGCCATGATGCGCTACTATGATCCGCGCCCGTCTTCCGCGCGGGTGCTGGGTGCCGGAAACGGCCAGTTTCACCTCGATCAGCATTACGCCAGTATTTTTCTTGCCGACACATTACCGAATCCCCGGCGCTATCTGGCGGATATGGAATTGTATGTTGCAGAAGCTGGCATCCGTTATGGCGTGAGCAAAACCTGTGATATCGAGTTGGACGTCCCCGTCATGCGCCCGTTGGCGGGCATGCTTGATCCCTTTCTGCGCGACTATCACCAGGCATTGGGATTCCCAAACGGTGGTCGCCGCTTCCGCCCGGATAACGTATTCGCCTATCGGTATCGGGGCGTTATCGGAGGATGGCGTGGCCAGCCACGCTGGGAGATGGGTAATATCCGTCTGAAACTGCGCAGACAGCTACTAAAGGATGTGCTGACCGTAATGGCCGGAATCCAGCTGCCAACCGCCAGCCGCACCCGTGGCTGGACGAACGGCGGCACGGATATGGGACTTGGTGCCGTATGGTCATGGCGATCCGGGACAGGGACATGGTTTACGCATCTTTCCGGCTGGTGGTTGCATCCGTTTGCGCGTGATGATGCGGGTTCTCCGGCGCGGAATTACCTGCGCGCCGCATTCACTGTCGGCAGGGAAGTGACGCTTCTACCCGTACCGCTCAATTTGATCGTCCAGATTCAGGGGGGATCCTCACCCTACCACACCGGGATCATGGCGCTGGATGCGGCACCCTGGCTGATGAGTGTCGGCCTCCGTTGGGCGACAGGACAGGGAACGCAGTGGAGTTTTGGCTTCATCGAAAACATTACGCAGGAAAGCACGCAGGATTTCGGCATATCGCTGGGCGCCAGCATCCCTTTTTCATTTGCCGGAACTTGACAGCCTGCATCCAATGTCAATGTCGGATCTTGGGTCCAATGTCGGTTCCCGGGTTTAACGAGCGGAGATGGATTGAAGAGTCTGATTGAGGCGGTAGTGAGCCATGTATTGGAGACGCAGGTGATTACTTAGGGCTTGTGACGATAAAAAATGTGCTGAAGGGAAGCAACACAATCAAGTGGTGCGTTCATGCGGAAGGCATATTGTGCGGGTAATATGGCCTCTCCTGTGGAGCACAGCATCGTCTTACCTGCTTGATGTCAGGCTATAAAAACCAGATCCTGTTTTCCTATATTTACCAAAAAAAATTGAGCCCGGAAAACCGGGCTCAATCCGTTACCATTACCGTCCGGGAAAGCAATCCCCGACCAGTACTCAACTTCTACTTTACATAGGGCCAGGCTTCTTAATCTGCCTCATCAGATCGTAGTTCCACTTGCCGGTTACCATGAAGTGGGCAGCGGCGCCCAACATCACGGCCTTGATGATATTATGATTCAGGTAGACATAGAGTCCGGGTTGCTTGAACGTGTACATCCAGGCCACGGCGCCGCCAGCCGGAACCGACCAGGTCTGCAGATCCCTGAGTGGCGGACTATCAAAACCGCCATCAACCCAGACATAGTCCGCGCGACCACCGATCAGGTGCGGCGAGGAGATGTTGTTTGCCTGTGTATGAAGAACCAGAACCGTCTCACCCACCTTTGCCTTCAGAGCGTGCTTTCCGGTATAGGCAAATGCCTTGCCACCGAAGCCCATATTGGTCGGGATCAGGCCACGCATAACCTTCAGGGTGTCATCCATGGCATCCATGGCGTTGTCATACTTTTTGAAGTGACCATTCTTGTCCTTCGGGATGTAGTAGTCATTCTCGCCGATGTAATAGGCTTTGTCATAATGCAACTTCTTGCCATGACCATCCGTCAGACCGCCTCTTGGCAGCACCAGAATACCGCCGGTCATGCCCTGCACGATGTGGTACGGGATCATAATCCCGCCCGGTGCACAATGATAGGTAAACATACCCGCGTGAGTCAGTTTAAAGCGTACCGTGGCCGATTCACCGGGTGTCACCTTATCCAGCGCGGCTGAACCAAGCGCACCGGTCGCGGCATGAAGATCGATATTATGTGTAAAGAGGTTGGTCTTTAGATTCTTCAACGTTAGCTGAAGATAATCACCCACATGGCCCACAATGATCGGACCCGGGGTGGAACCATTATAGGTCATGCCCGAAATTTGCGTGCCGGTAGCGTCGTTGATCACCCAGTTCTTCTCGATTGCGGTCAATGTCACATCAATGATCACCGGGCCGCTTTTTGCAATCTCGCTATGTATCGGCAGATTTGGTGGCCTTACCATAATCTCCCTGACGTGGCGTAAACCTTTCGCACTTGCAAACGCCGGCGCGCTCAGCGCCAGAAGCAGTACCGAGAAAAATGTCAGCTTCAGCATTCCCAGTATAGAATTTTTCAACATTTTAATTTCTCCCCTTGATTTAATATTGGTGTTACGGATCCAGGGCATGGAAACGCACCCCCCTGATCCTGGACAAATACAAAATTACAACTTATACGTTGGCTGGTTCACCTCCTTCCCGATCTTAAATGGAGCGTCCCTCCATCCGGGATGGCGAATGAATACACAACGAGGTGAGCGTTTCCTTGATTTCGATCAAGTCGATCAATATCCGCGTGCTCCCGCGGCATAAATTGTTTGGCTTGATACAGATCAAGGAAATTCATTGCTGTAATCCGGTAGGTTGCACTCAGGGAAGTGCTAACCGGTTCAGGGGTAGATATTACTGACTTGAATTGCGTGATCAGGATACGGATCCTTGCCAATGGCCCTGCTGCCGGCAACGGCGAAATTTGTGGCACAGGCGGTGGGTATTTCAGGCGCAAGGCAACGCGCCGTGATCTGGTCGGCATTTCCTGGGGTAGAAACGACCCACATGGTGTACATCCCGTTCGGGTTCATAATGTCAACAGGGGTAAACTGGTGCTGCCCAAGACCGTGTGTAGCTACTGCGCTACGTGTTCGTAGCGGGAAGTGCCAGTTGATTACCCCCAAATAAATAAAAGGGGAGATTAAGAATGAACATGCGTAAATATTTTATTTATTCCCTACCGCTTGGGGCCGTCGTATTACTCGGTGGTCAATTCGCCCATGCGGTAGACTTCAAATTCAGCGGGGAGATACGTCCACGTTTTGAATTTGCGGATCGCGTCCTCGGAGCGCCGAAAAGCAATAACAGGACGTTTACGACGGTAAGGACGCGTCTCGGCGTCAAGGCCACCGTGGACAGCAATACGTCCGCTTTTATCCAGCTTCAGGACGTGCGCACATGGGGCGGGGAAAAGCCGACGACGGCACCGCCATCCATCACCCAGACCGGCACCAGCGTTAGCGCCAACGGTCTGGATATACATCAGGCCTACATCGATCTTTCCAATGTGCTGGGTACCGACATTCACCTCAAGGGTGGGCGCCAGGAGATCATTTTCGATGAACACCGGCTGTTTGGCAACATCGGATGGATTCAGCAAGGCCAGAGTTTCGACGCTATTCGTGGCGATGCCGTGCTTGGCCAATTGAACAAAAAGCTAAGCTTGACCACTTTTTATGGTCAGACACTGTCCAAGGACACCCATCCGACGCTAAAAAACACCATTGATACCGTCGCGACTTTCGAATCGAGTTTTGCCGGCTTGCGACTTACCTACAAGCTTGGCGACAAGGGAGACCGGATCACACCCTATGTTTATTACGCGCTTAATCCAGCGCGAACTGGCAAGGCCTTCGCTGCTGGCGGCACTGGCACTGTTACGACACCCCTTGCCAGAAATATCGAATACGTGGGCGGATATCTGGCCAAACATTTCAATGTCATGAACCAAAACTTCCGTTTTCGTTTCGACGGTGCCTATGAGTTCGGTAGCGTCACGACCGCCAGGGACATCAAGGCCTATATGTTGACCGCATCCCTGGGTACCGGGCTGGACGTCATGAATGGGGCACACGTCGTCTTCTGGTATGATTATCTGTCCGGTGATACCAATACGAACGACGCCACGGATCATACCTTTACCACGCCGTATGCCACGAACCACAAGTTCTATGGATTGATGGACAAGTTCCTGAATATTCCCGTTGCGGGATTGCAGGACATCGCCATCAAGGCGTGGATCAAGCCGACGGAAAAGATAAAGCTTGCCATCCAGCTCCATCAGTTCCTGAGCGCAAGAACAAGCACAGCTACAGCGCCACCGAGGAATATTGGCCAGGAAATCGACACATCGGCTTCCTATCCGCTGGCCAAGCATACCAAGTTAACACTTGGCTACAGCCATTACTTCGGTCAGGGAACGGTATCCGCTGGTGGCGTCGCTGGCGGTGGCTCCCACAACGCCGCCATTGCCAACAGCACCCTGGACGGCAACTGGTTTTATGCCATGGTGGATTTCAAGATCTAGCAGCTTCAAAGGAAACGCAACAAAGAGCCGGCCCGGGGGTCGGCTCTTTTGATCGAATGCGTATGATTCATCCATAGACCCGGTCTGAACATGCACGCCGCCACGGCCTGCCCTTTACACACAAATCACACTTCAGATTTGTGTATGGAACTCAGGCCAGGACATGATGCGGGACAGTAAACAAGTCCCGCGCATGCGGTAATAGCTGTTTTTCCACTGCGGGTCTGTCAGCACAGACACCAAGTCTTTGCATGGATGTTACGGGCGCATCGTGCATGCCGCAGGGTACGATACCGCAGAAATATCCAAGATTTGGCGCGATATTCAGGGCAATGCCGTGATACGTGATCCACTTGCGGCAGCGCACGCCAATGGCGGCAATCTTTTTACCATTCACCCACACACCTATGCCACGCCCACTGCGTCCCGCGACAACACCAAAATCAGCCAGCGCACGAATAGCCATCTCTTCCAGCCGCCATACGTGTTTGTGCAAATCCTGATCCTCGCGTAAATCCGCAATCACATAAACGATCAGTTGCCCAGGTCCGTGATAGGTGACTTCGCCACCACGCCCCGTTTCGAATACATCCACATGTTCTCCGTCAATGTCCTGTAACAATACGTCATCCTTGTGGCCGGATGTGCCGATGGTAAACAGGGAGGGGTGTTCGGTCAGGATAATACAGGGCGAAACCGCACCACTCAGCACGAGATCAACTTCCGCCTCCTGCTCGGCAATAGAATCAGGATAGGCCTGCCGCGCATGCCGGATAACACGCAAGCGCTCGCCATGACTATCCATTCACCAAACCTATCAGGAATACCCGTGCATGTTGAGCCTCTTGCAACACTCATGGAGTGGCGATCGGCTTCCCCACTTCGGCCCATTTCCGAGCTTGAATTTCGCTCCATGGAACCACCATGCAGCTCATTCAATCCCGAAAATGGTCTCAACGCGGGATTGCCGATCATCCACCCGGAGTTTTGCAAGAGGCTCTGTTGATATCCGCATTGACCCGCATCGTCCACGCCTTACAATGGCCGGAACTAACCCGGACTCTTCATGAATAGTCCGGCTATCATGTGATCGTCATCATTGGAGCGCCTGTGGCTGCATCAACATCTTTCGGCAGTGAAATGGTCGAGCTGAGTTTTGAACAGGCTCTGAAGCGCTTAAATGCACTGGTCGAGCAGCTCGAATCCGGCCAGTTGCCGCTTGAGGAGAGCGTGGCCGCATTTGAGGAGGGTGTGGGGCTGACCCGGCGTTGTGAGGCATTACTGGATTCGGCGGATCAACGGCTTCAAATCCTGAACAAGGAAGGAAACGATTAGACCCGTGTCCCATCAGCGGCTCAAGCAGCACATGGATCAGTTGAATGCCGCGCTTGACGCGATGCTCGCGACACGCCGAACATGTATCCCCGAACGTTTGTGGGATGCCATGCGCTACAGCCTGACGGCTGGTGGAAAGCGTATTCGTCCGGCGCTGATGTTGGAATGCTTTTCAGCCTGTGGCGGCAGCGGCGATATCATGCCGGCAATGATGAGTATCGAATGCATGCATACCTATTCGCTTATTCATGATGATTTACCCTGCATGGATGATGACCATCTTCGCCGTGGAAGACCGACCTGTCACAAACAGTTTGACGAGGCGTCCGCCGTACTCGCGGGCGATGCGCTACAGTCCCTGAGCTTTGCCTTGCTGACTGAAGTGGATGCGTCGGCGGATTTGCGGGCTGAACTGGTCAGCCGTTTGGCTCTGGCCGCGGGCGCGCGGGGGATGGTTGGCGGCCAGATGCTGGATATGCTGGCCGAAGAGGCAACGGTGCTGGAGGTCGAACGTATCCATGTCCACAAGACAGGCGATCTGCTGCGTTACTGTTGCGAAACAGGCGCCATGCTTGCACGGGCGGATGCGGTGCGGGTGGATGCCTGTTCGCGCTATGGCAAGGCGGTGGGCTTGCTATTCCAGATTGCGGATGACATTCTGGATGCGACGGAGAGTAGCGCGGTGCTCGGGAAGAGCGCGGGCAAGGATGCCGTACAACACAAGGCCACCTATGTATCCCTGCTCGGGCTGGAGCGCGCCCGTGAAATCGCGGATGAGATGCGCGCCCTTGCAGTGGAGGCCGTGGCGCCCATGGGTGGGGATGGCCAATACCTGAAGATGCTCGCAGCCTATATTCTGGAGCGGAAGAAATGAGTGATCATGCGTGAATATCCATTGCTGTCCGGCATTCGTGGGCCGGATGATGTCAAGCGGCTGAAGCCGGAGCAGCTGCCCCGGCTGGCGGCTGAAATGCGGGATTATCTCATCAAGACATTGGCGCCAATCGGCGGTCATCTGGGCGCCGGGCTTGGCGTGATCGAGTTAACCATTGCCCTGCACCGGTTGTTTGGTTCACCTCGCGACCGGATCATCTGGGATGTGGGACATCAGGCTTATCCGCACAAAATGTTGACCGGCAGACTGAAGCGCATGCCGACCATTCGGCAGCACAACGGGCTTTCCCCTTTTACCCGGCGTGCGGAATCCGAGCATGATCCCTTTGGCGCCGGGCATGCCTGCACCTCAATATCCGCGGCCTTTGGCATGGCTACCGGGCGCGATATAAACAGGGAGGACAAACATGTTATCGCCATCATTGGTGATGGCGCGTTGACCGGCGGCATGGCCTTTGAGGGTTTGAACAATGCCGGAGGAAGCAAGCACAGGTTACTGGTCATCCTCAACGATAATGAAATGTCCATTGCACCCAATGTAGGGTCGATGTCCGCTTACCTTGCCCGCCTGATTTCCGGTAAAGCCTACGCCAATGTACGGGATGCCACGCGCAAGGTGCTGGAAAAGGTTCCGACGGCCCTGGAAGCTGCCAAGCGACTGGAAGAGCATGTCAAGGGCATGGTAATGCCCGGCACATTATTTGAAGAAATGGGATTCCGTTATGTTGGCCCCATTGATGGTCATAATTTTAATCACCTGTTGCCCACACTGGAGAATTGCAAGCATCTGGATGGCCCTGTTCTGCTGCATATCGTCACCAAAAAAGGATTGGGCTTCGCTCCGGCGGAAGAGGATCCGGAAACATGGCATGGCCTGGGTCCGTATAACATGGAAACGGGCGAGCCGATCAAAACCAAGGGACAACCGCCCACCTATACGCAGGTATTTGCCGACACGCTGGCTGATCTGGCCGACCACGACGATCGGATCGTCGCTATTACCGCGGCCATGCCGGGCGGCACAGGTCTCTCCCGTTTTGCCAGACGACATCCGGATCGCTGTTTCGATGTCGGTATCGCCGAACAGCATGCTGTAGCATTCGCGGGTGGTTTGGCGGTGGAAGGCTTAAAACCCGTCGTAGCCATTTATTCAACGTTTATACAACGGGCCTACGATCAGATTATTCACGATATATGCATTCAGGGTCTCCCCGTAGTCTTCTGTATGGATCGGGCCGGGGTGGTGGGCGCCGACGGAGCAACGCATTCAGGAAGCTTTGATATGGTTTTTTTACGCTGTATCCCCAATATCACAGTCATGGCACCCATGGATGAAGCCGAACTGGCGGACATGCTGGTGACAGCCATCAGGTTAAACGGTCCGAGCGCTATTCGCTATCCGCGCGGCTGTGGCTCTGGCACTGAAATGTGGACGCCGAAAGCACTGGATATCGGTACAGCGAACGTGCTGAAAGAAGGAGAAGATGGCCTTGTCGTGGCTGTAGGCAGCCGCGTACAGGACGCGTTGGAGGTCGTGGAATCGTTACATCAGAAGGATGGAAAAGCTCTGACATTGATTAATCTTCGCTTTATCAAACCGTTGGATACGGCATGTATTCTGGCACATCTGAAGAAAGGCAAACCACTGATGGTGGTGGAAGAAGGTGCGGCGGAGGGGGGGATTGGCGAGTCCATCGCAACATTGGCGCTGACGCATGGCTGGTATGGACCCTTTGCCAACATGGGTATGCCGGATACGTTCCCGGTTCATGGAACACAGGCCGAAGTGCTGCATGATCTTTCACTGGATAAAGAGGCCATCATGACCCGTCTGCTCGATCTGATGGAATAAAAAATTGCGCAGGCCGGAAGGGCGTAGAGTCATCCGGCAATAAAAGGTGGCTGAAGAACTTCTGACCTTTCGCTTTTCCACCCTGCGGCCCGTCGCCCAGCAGTTCACGCAAAACACGGCTAAGCTCGGGAATAGATGCCGGCGTGGTCACCACATGGCAATCTTTCAGGTTTTCCATCTCTTGCCGAAGCTGTTCCTCGCCATAACCGGTCTGAAACAGAACGGGCAAGTCCGGAGCGGATGCGCTCATCCTGACCCATCTTTGACACAAAATCATCAAAAACCAGGATTCTCACCTGTAAAACCGTTGCAAAACAACGATTCCTGTCTCCGGTTTGCTTTGTAGTGCCATGTTCGTGTCATTTGCCATTGACATTCCGGGTTTTCAGGTGGCAGTCCTGCCCTTATGTATATCCGCCAAACGACCACCCAGCGAAAGAGCGATGGCTCCATCTACAAATCATATCGATTGGTGGAGAGCACACGCATCGGGAAGATGGTCAGACAACACACCCTGCTGAATCTTGGAAGCCATTATTCAATTCCGCGTGAGCGATGGGGTGCGTTGACGGATCGGATTGATGGCATTCTTCACCATCAGCCGGGTCTGTTAGCTCTTGAGCCGGATATTGAAGCAGAAGCGCAACGCCTTGCAGCCAAACTGATCCGGAAAAACAAAGAATATGCACCCACGGAGGAAGCTGCGGACTGGCGCACTGTGAATGTGGATAGTCTACAACACACAAGGTTACGCGGCATTGGCATAGAATCCATGGCCTATGATGCTTTCCAGGCGCTGGAGTTGGATCGCAAGCTGACCGCTCTGGGCTTGAATGGCTCGGAGCTAGCGGCGGCCATTGGCAGCATCATTGGGCGTATGACTGCTCCGGGCAGTGAGTTATCCACGCATGCATGGTTACAGCGGGAAAGCGGTATCGGCGAGCTTATCGATTACGACTTCGATCAATGCAGTTTGGCGCGCATGTATCGTATATCCGATGTATTGCTCAAACATAAGGGTGCTCTGGAGGCACACCTGTTTGAGCGTGAGCGTAGCCTGTTCAACCTGGATTGCACGATTACCCTGTATGATCTGACCAACACCTTTTTTGAAGGGAAGGGAAAAAAGGCGATGTTCTTACATGCGTCATGCCGCACAGCTTGATGTATGACCCAGATCCTGCAAGTGCTCGCACACACATAGCGCAACCCCTTGATTCATCTGGCATATCGAAAAAACATTCATCAGCAATAAGGTGACAACATGTTTTTCCAATACGCTATATAAACCAATGTCTTACCGATTACCACGCCATGGGGCACCTCCACGGCCAGCACAACGCCTGTAATCTGCGGATTCAGCACCAGACCAACTTTACATTATAATTATCGAAGTTACATTATCATCCGCATCTTGTATTGATGAGCGACTCGCCCCGCTTCGCGGCGCCCAATCCAAGAGTAACAAAATCAAGCACCTACGATTTTGTTACTCAAGAGGGTTATAATTATGCAAACCGTCACAGTTTCACCCAGGTTTCAGATCGTAATCCCAAGTAAGGTACGCTCATCAATGGATATCCATGCCGGTGAAAAACTGGAGGTGATTCCCTGCTGTGGTCGTATCGAACTGCTTCCTGTTCGCGATATGAAATCCATGCGGGGATTTTTGCAAGGCATCGACACAACGGTTGAGCGTGACAGGAATCGGGTATGAATGCCGTCGATTCATGCGGTTGGCTGGAATATTTTGCTGATGGCCCGCATGCAGGGTTCTTTGCTGATGCCGTTGAGGATACCGATGAATTGATCGTCCCCTCAATTTGTATCTATGAGGTATCCAGGCGAGTAGCGCAGCAACGCGGTGAAAATGACGCTCTCCGTGCTATTGCCATGATGCGTCAGGGAAAAGTAGTTGACCCTGATTCCTCTTTGTCCATCCACGCCGCCCAGCCTGGCTTGCAATACAAGTTACCACTTGCTGATAGCATTATCATGGCAACCGCACAAATCCACTCGGCTATCGTCTGAACCCGGGATGATGATTTTGAAGGGTTGCCTGATGTGCGTTACATCAAGAAATAACCCATCCCCGTCGTCCCGCCGGTTGGATCACAGGCAGCTCAATCTCAACAATAAAATTCCATCCGCGTCTTCGCGTATGGTTATGTGCATGATTCGGGTGTTAAATGAGCCTCTTGCAAAGGCAGCCCTCCGCCCCTTCACATCCATGAGGGTCGTGCTGATTTTGCGCCTGGTCATGGTCGTAACGGTATGGATTGCGCCGCAATATTCGGCATGGGCGGAAACAGCTACAATCATCGTGCGCAATATGCCGATTCCGGAAGCGGCTGCCTTGGCGAAAAGCCAGCTCTCGCCGACAGGCCACATCATCCCGCTACCATCAAGAAAGGCATTGATCATTGAAGACGATTTAACGCATATCAGGCAAGCAAGAAAAATGATCAGGCGCGTGGACTTGCTTGAAGCGCCACTGTCCATACAGGTGGACACGGAGGCGTACGTCCATGGTTCGGAGGATTCCTCGCACGCTTCGCACTTTATGTTGTCAGGTGGATGGGAGCGTGTGCACCTGGAGAAAGGGGTCTTGAATAGCACTCCATCCGTTTCATTCTCTGACCCGTACGCGATTCAAGGCCTGACCCCCTTTTCCCATTTCAACTTGCGCCTGTCTCCTGGCAAGTATGGACGTATGGCAATCGGCGAAATCCAGGCTATACGCCCCGGCGTACGTCGATGGCTGGTGCATTATGGCGTGGCCGATACACCGGATATGGCGCTTGTCCCCGTGAGGGCCGGGCTCGACATTCAGGCCATATGGGTAGACGGCACACATGTGCGTTTACATATCAGGCCATGGATTGAGCAAACAAACCAAAAAACAGACATTCAAGCGGAAATAGGGATATTACCGAAGCTTGGAACCATCCGTGCGGCCAAGCACCCACCCGGGACAAATGCCTCTATGTGGGCATACATTACACCGAGAATGAGATCGGGGACGGTGCACATTGAGCTCACCGACGCGGAAACAGAATTGCTGATCAAGCTGAAAAAAACAGTGGTATTGGCGGCAACAGCCGATGCGGCGGCGGCATTTTCACAGGCGTTGCTGTCCCCTCATCTTGTCAGCGGCAAACCGGAACTCCGCCTGAGAGTAAAAATCAGTCGTTCACCATAATCGATAAATTACGAGCCTCTTGCAAAACTCCGGGTGGATGAGCGGCAATCCCGCTTTGAGACCATTTTCGGGATTGAATGAGCTGCATGGTGGTTCCATGGAGCGAAATTCAAGCTCGGAAATGGGCCGAAGTGGGGAAGCCGATCACCGCTCATGGGTGTTGCAAGAGGCTCTTACGGCAAAAAACGCATCATATCATCGGAGGAGATGGTGCCATCGCGGGCAAGATCCAGCACATGCTGTTTTTTCGGACACATGCCCTCCTCGATCGCAATTCGCTGTAATTCCTGGCCGATCACGCCGTCATGAATGGCTTGGCCAAGCCGGTCATTGATCTCAAGCAGTTCATAGGCCACGCATCTCCCCGTATAGCCCGTCTGATTGCATTGCTTGCAACCCGTGGCGCAAAAAAGCTGCTCGGGCACTGGCAAATCCAGGTCGTTCAGCAAGGCCGCTACGGGTTTACTCACGGATACGGGCGTCCTGCAGGATTGGCACAGGCGTTTAATCAGGTTCTGGCTGATAATAGCCAGCAGGCCCTGGGCAAGCAGGTAGGATGGAATACCCATGTCCACCAGGCGCACGACCGTATCCACGGCCGTGTTGGTATGCAGCGTTGAAAGCAGCAGATGCCCGGTCAAGGCCGCCCGCATGGCGATTTCGGCCGTGTCGTGGTCACGTATTTCCCCCAGCATGATGATGTCGGGATCATGGCGCAGGATGTTGCGCAGGATGTGGGCGAAATCGAGGCCAATTTTGGGCTTGACCTGAATCTGGTTAACGCCGGGGATCTCCGCTTCCACGGGGTCTTCGATGGTCACAATATGCGCGGACGAGTTTACCAGACTTTTGACCAGGGCGAACAGGGTGGTGGATTTTCCGGACCCGGTAGGTCCGGTGGCGAGGATCAGTCCGTGCGGCTTACGAATTGTCTGGGCAAGTCGGATGTAATCTTCATGGCGGAGGCCCAGCGTTTCGATATCCATGTTGACTTCCTTGTTCAGGATGCGCATGACAATGGATTCTCCGTGTATATTGGGGATGGAAGAAACCCGGAATTCGACCGGGCGCTTTTTATGACTGACCACCATGCGACCATCCTGAGGCATGCGTCGGTCGGAAATATCCATGCCTGAGATAATCTTGATGCGTGAAATAACATACTGCTGTATTTCCTTTTTTATATGTGTTTCGGTCAGCAGATCCCCATTGATGCGATAAGCAAGCGTGAGATGCCTTGCCTGGGGAAGCAGGTGGATATCCGAGGCTCCCTTACGCAGTCCCCCCATCAGGATCTTGTTGACCAGTTGAACAACGGGCGGGGCGCCGGCGTTTTTCATCAGTTCGATCTCATTGCTTTCAGGTTCCTTCCCGGCCTCGCCCTTCCGCGTGTTGATTTCAATGCTGAGCTTCTCGCTTTCACTTTCAACCGAGGTGTCCAGCATATCTTCGATATGCCGCCGCAACTGCGAGGGTAAAACAAGCACCCTCCGAATATGTTTGCCGGCATAAAGGTGGAAAGCATCGGATGCATCGATGTCCAGCGGGTCAGAAATGGCGACGGTTAGCGTTTCTCTATCCGTGGCGATGGGCAGCCACCGATATTTCTTGATCATGAACTCATCAATCTCGAAGAGAGCTTCCAGATTGGGCGGATGTTTGTCGAGATCCGCAATGGAAAGGTGGAACTTGGCGGCCAGGGCCAGAAGCAGGTCTTTTTCACTGACAGCGCCGGCATCAACCAGTATCTCTCCCAACCTTTTGTCGCGCTGTTCAGCCTGAATGGCCAATGCCCTGTCGATATCCACGGATCTGACCAGACCCGCATCAAGGAGGATCTCGCCAAGTCTTTTCCGTTTATGTTTTTGCTGTTGAAGCGCAACAGCCACATCATGACGCTGAAGGCCGGCTTCCTCTACCAGAAAATGGCCGATCCGATCGCTTCTTTTCTTTTGCTGGACCTCCAGACCCTGCTTGAGATCGTTTTCCGAAACGAGACCCTCCGTAACCAGGATTTCGCCCAGAGGGCGCTTGTCCTCCAGCGTGCGAACGCCATGATGAAAGAAATAGACATACTCATATTGCGGCATGAAGGCATAGAAACCTGATGCATGCAGGGAAATATCCAGAACATGCGTATCAAAGGTTTCTTCCGTCTCCGTATGAATGCGCACGGACTTTATTCCCGATGGCCTGGGATACGCCACGGAATCGTTCTTGCCGCATTCAAAAGCAACATAAGCCACTTGTTCGACCGGGATGTTGCTCAGTCCGCCGGTTGCGCTGGAGCCATCGCAAAAACGGATATCAGGGGCATCAGGTGAAAAGAAAGCGAGCCTGCCCTGGATCATATTGCCATCCATGAGCTTGAGCGCGGCTTTCCTTGCGTGCGATTGACTATTCGCGGGCATGTTTGCAATGACGGAAAAAGCCGGACTGTAGCCGTCACAAGACATGGCGTCATTCATGAGACAAACAAGTGAGCCTCTTGCAAAACTCTGGGTAGATGAGCGGCAATCCCGCTTTGAGTCCATTTTCGGGATGAAATGAGGTGCATGGTGGTTCCATGGACCGAAATTCCAGCGCGGAAATGGGCCAAAGTGGGGGAAGCCGATCGCCGCTCACGGGTTTTGCAAGAGGCTCAAGTTACACCCCGGCAATCGTTCGGGATAGGTGTTTCACCCGTTGCAGGCGTGTCCGGTCATCATCGAGAATCCGCAGTTGATCCCGAATCACCTGCTGCCTGCGCCGAATCAGCCGCGCCAGGCGCCGCTGCTCCTGCTCCAGTTTCCGCATGGGCGAAACGCCTTCCTCGGGAACAGGACCGACCGCTTCCATATCCGCTTTCAGGCGACCGAAAGTGACCATGTAATTCCGCTCAAATCCGGCCAGGCTTTCCCACTGCCCGGCGCTGGCCATCGAGTGCGCGTGCGCAAGCCGCGCCAGGCAAGCGGTCGGGCCCTGCCCTTTTTCTTCCTGCCCGTGGCGAGCATGCCCGAAGCGCGGCACTACGCGGCCACCGCCAGGGAGGCCACGGCTTGTATTCTATTATCCTGCCCCTGGGTATTCTCCTGTTGTCGGGCCAGATCCTGCCAACCCTCGCGCAGGGTTTGCGCCAGACGCATCACCTCATCCAGGGAGGCCACGATGTGTTCATCCTGGCCCTCCATCATGCGGCGGTACATGTAGACATAAAGGCTGGACAGATGATCGGCAATTTCCCCGCCTTTCTCATGGTCCAGGCTTGAAATCAGCTCCAGCAACGCTTCCATAGCGCGCGTGGTCTGCTCCGTCTGGATCTCAATATTTCCGGACTCCGCAGCCAGCCTGGCTCTTGTCAGCGACTGCACCAGCACCTCATAGGTCAGCAGCAACAGACCCAGTGGGCTAGCACCTTCCACCTGTCGCCCGCGATAGTGTTTGTATCCTGTCATGGCACTCTCCTTGAAATTGATTGGCAACTTGCCCAAGCTTCCCTATCTATCGGTGAAAAAGATCAAGCATTAAGAAAAAAGAGCTATTTCTTCGGTTGAAACTGCTGCGTGACAAACTGGCCGGCCGTATTCAGGGCGCTGATAATGGATTCCATTTGCTGAAACTGCTTGATGAGCCGGGCGCGCTCCTGTCCGATGCGTGCATTCTGGGCGTCAATTTGCGTTTGCAGTTTGTCGAACACGCTCTGGGAGGCCGTAATATCATTCAGGATCAGGCCCGTAGCCGGGTTGTTGAACGTGTCCAGCAAGCCGTCATACACCGCACCGATGCCCAGCTTCACCGTGATGGTGCCGACAGCGCCGGTAGCCGTGCCGGTATAGAGAAGAGCCAGGCCATCCGCATTGCCGGCGCTGCCTGTCAGTGTCTGGCTCGCCCCCGTGGCTGCTAATCCCCCAAGGGTTCCGAACACATCCACCCCTTTGCTTACAGTGGTTGGCTGCCCCGCAGCGCCCGTATCAATCGCCAGACTTCCGAAACCAGGGAAGTCCGTACTTGTTGCATTGCTTTGCGCAACCGTGAAATTCGCGCCCGCCCCGAAACCGTTTGCCTGGATTTGAAGAGCAGTACCCGAGGCGGCGGCGGAGAGCTGCATAGCAAAGCGGCCTTCCGTCACCAGCGTATCCGCGCCCAGACGCGCGTTTAAGGCGCTGTTGCCGGACGCAAGCGTAAACGACAGGCTGCTGTCGCCCTCGGTATTATCCGTCAGGGTGATCCTGCCCGTCGCATCAATGGTGGCGGTGGCCTGTTGATTGAAGGCAACCTGGATGGTGGAAAGCAAATCCCCCAGCGTATCCTTGGCCGGATCAAGAACAGTAAAGCTTGCTGTCACAGCGCTGCCGTTGTGATTGGTTCCGGTGATGCTGATGGTATCATTGACCGCTATGTTCAGGTTGTTTGTCCCATCAGTCAGATTCTTGAGCAAGGCCGCCGAGGTGGCCGCCACGCCGCCCGCGGTTCCCGTTACCATCGCCGTGGGCATCTGACGTTTTTCCGTGCGCACCGTGGCGAATTCCGTGTTCAGAGCCGAGGTGATGGCGGCGAGGCTGCTGCCGTTCTTGCCCGCGTTGCCGTCTAGGACGAGCGTGGCCTTGCGAAATGCCGAGTCCGTGACCGTGACCGTATCCGTATTGCCCGCGCCGATACCGGCGGTAAGATTTGCCGTGCCGGTCACACTGGCCCTGGCCGCCGCCGTAGTGATATTCACCGCATAAGTGCCGGACACCGTGGCCAGGCCGCTGATGAGAAATTGCAACGATGCCACGCTGCCCGAACCCGTGGCGGCGAACACGTCGCGCACCGCCGTGGGCGTGGTGGAAAGCAGGTTGTTCAGCTTGGAGGCGTCGATCACCAACTGGCCCGTTTCGTCCGGCGCCACGCCCACCAGCACGAGGTTGTTACGATCGGATTTCAAGCCCGGAATGGACTGGAGAACGCTTGAAGAGAGCTGGGACTGGATGGACCGCACCGTGGCGTCGCTGGACAACAGCCCGCTTGTTTGCGTTTTTGTATCAAATTGCATTTGCTTGTTGATGAAGCTGGTGACCTTGTTGTAGGCATCCACGAATCCCTGCACCTTGGCCGTGACCGCCGTCTGATCAATCGATGTTGTGATGGTGATGGTGGTCGCGGCATCCTTCTTCAGCAAGTCCAGTGTAAAGCCGGGAATCACATCGGTGATGGAATTCGTATCCCGCGTGATGCCGGCCACGCCGTCCACGGTCAGGCTGGCATCCGCGGCCGTCGCCGTCTTCGTGGCGGCGATCAACGGATCAATGTTGAGATTGGCGAGGCTGCCGGTGGTCGCCACCAGGGATCCGCCGACGCTGGTTAAGCCCGTGGTTCCCTTGGTGGCGCCCGTATGGTCCGCCGTAATCGCCAGGCGGAAATCTTCTGCACCGGAAACATTGCTTACCGTCAGGATGTTGGCCGTCACCCCGGTGGCATTGGCTCCCGTGTTCAGCTTGTTGATCGAATTGACGATGTCCTGCATGGAGTCGGTGGCCGATATGCTGACCGTTTGCGCCGCACTGGCCTGGCCGGTAATGGTGAAGGTTCCGGTCAAACCCAGCGCCTTGGCGGCTCCGGTGACCGCGATCCCCGTACCGGCATCCACGACGGCGGCGGTCGAAACGAACTTTTCCGCTTGTGCCAGCCCGCCCACAACCACCGTATGCGTTCCCGTAGCCGCGGCAGAGCCGGGCACGACCTTTAGCAGCGTCGTCGGATCCGTCGCCGTGTTACCGGTTAGCGCGGATGCGTTGACAAAGAAGGCGCTGCTGTCGGAAAGCCCCTGGGCCCGGGTGCGCAGGGACGTCAGATCGCTGTTCAGCGTCACCAGGGCGTTCTGTTTGTTGGTCTCGGTGGACTGTTGCCCCTTCAGCAGCGAAACCTTTAGCTTTTCCACCGCCAGAAGCTTGTCTACGACATTGTTAAAGTTGACGCCGGACGCCAGACCGGAAATATTTGCCGCGCCAATGGCACTCGGCGTAAGCGAAGTTGATATGCCTGGCATGAACACAAACCCCCTTCTAAAAAGACAGTGCTGAGCAATGAGTACAACAGACCGCAAATGGTTATTCCACGTCACCGCAAGAACCTTGCCAAATACCAAGGCGTGTAACGGCTCAGATCACCCTTTCCTGTTCAGCAACATGCCGATGTACTCCATGTTGGCCACCTGGGAGTCCATGAACGCCTTGGAGGGCACCTGCCCGATCACCTGACCGCTGTGCTGATCTACCACCTGCACGAAGAGCTGGCCCAGGGCTTCGTTGAATCCAAAGCGGATGCCTTCGCTCACGCCAGCTAAATTCGCATTGGCCCGGTTAACCGCCGCCTGCACATCAGGTGGCGAAGGCGCCCCACCGGACTGTGCGGGTGCGGGTGGCAGTCGCACGCTAGCGGCGCGTTGTGAAACGGGAGCAGGGGCCGCGGTAACCGCTTGTGTAACTTGTGTTATCATGATCACGCCTCCTTTCCCTTTCGTCTGTTTGAAAGTGCTGAGGTCTGGATTTTCACCTTGAGTTAAAATATCCAACCCAAAACTCAAAACCCTCCTTTCATCCCTCCTTCCGGTTCGGCTTCGGGAACCCGGGGACATGAACGCTATGCGTCATGCCCCCGGTTTCCCTGGCCTGCTATCTACTACCTACCTACTTACCCCTTATCGGAACAGCCTGAGCACGTTCTGGGAGGCCGTATTGGCCTGGGCCAGCATGGCCACGCCCGTCTGCACCAGGACCTGGCTCTTGGTGAAGTTCGCCATCGCACTCGCCAGATTGGCGTCCTTGATAACGCTCACCGCCGCGCTCACCTGCTCGATACTGGTGGCCAGGCTGGCATTCACAAAGCCGAGCTGGTTCACCGTGGAGCCCAGCTTGGCACGGTTAGCCACCAGGGTGTTCAGGGCGTTGGTCGCCGTGGTAATATAGGTCTGCGACGCGGACTGCGAGGTCAGCACCGCGGTCCCTCCTCCACTGAGACCCATCGCCTTGGCTGTGAACGAGGTGCGCAGATCAACGGAGACCTGATTGTTGCTGTTGTTGCTTACGCCCACCTGGAAGGCCAGTGCGGCGGTGTAGGCCGCGGAGCCGGCCGCCAGGGAGGCCGTGGAAGCTGCGGAGGCCTGCGAAGCCACGGCGGCCTGCGAAGCCTGGCTGGCCACGGAGGTGCCGGTTGCCGACGCAGCGCGAGACACCAGGGACGCCTGGCTTGCGAGAGTGGCCTGGCTGAGCACGGCGGCCTGGCTGGCCTGCGTGGAGGTGCCGGCCATGGAGAGCTGGCTGGTCACGCCGATCTGGCTGGCCACGGCGGCCTGCGCAGCATAAGACACGCCGGATGTGGACGCGCGCAAGGCTACGGCGCCCTGCGAGGTCTGGCTGGCCACGGAGACCTGACTGTTCTGCGCCGCCTGGCTGGTCGCGCCCTGGGCGTTGATGCCGTTCAGCAGGTTGGTGCCGTTGAAGTTCGACGAGTTGGCGATCTTGCTGATCTGCGTCTCCAGCTTGACGCGCTCGGCCTCCAGCTTGGACAAATCGCTGGCGTTGTTGGCGGAAGCCGCCTGCGTCGCCAGAGTCTGGATGCGCACGACCATGTTCTGAATCGAGTTGATCGATGCATCCGCCATCTTGACCATCGCCGATGCCTGAAGCGCGTTCTGACTGGCAGCCTGCAAGCCGGCTTTCTGGCCGGAAAGCTTGCTGGCGATGGCAAATCCTGCCGCGTCGTCCGCGGCCGAATTGATGCGGAAGCCGGAAGACAGACGATTAATACCCTTGTTCAGGGCGTTCTGGTTGATGTTGATGTTGCGTTCAGCCGACAACGCTCCGAGGTTGGTTTGAATAGTTAAAGCCATGATTTTTCTCCTTGAGTTTTGATTGAAAGCGGCGGGCTTCCTGCCTCGACCGCGAGCCCTTCGGGCTATCATGCAAGTTCTGAGTAATGAGTTCTGGGTGATGGGTTTAACTCAAAACCCAAAACTTAAAACCTAAAACTTTTTCCGGGCATCCTGCCCCGTGACCAAAATGCCATTCATGCACTTGCGTCACATGGTATTCTATCGCCCCCGTGCGGCGCGACTTTAATTTTCGCGGGGCTGACAGATTGATGACTTCGCAAGAAGTCATCATGGGTTTACATGCTGTGACTCCTCTACCAGAATGCTAGGGTATGTCATGGATCATGGCTCTGGGGGTATCCGATGCCGCTTGCACGGGAAGATATTGAATTCATTAAAATACATCTGGGGGAATGGCTGGCCGAGCAGAGTATGGGGAAGCCTCCCGTGGTCTACGAGGTGGAGTTGCGGGAACGCATTGTTCGGGTGGAAGAGGAACTCAAGCATCAGCGTGAGTTAATGATGCAAGGTTTTGAGCAAATGGATAAACGCCTTGAGACCATGCAAGAGCAAATGCACAAGCGCTTCGAGCAGGTAGACCAGCGTTTTGAACAGGTAGACAGGCATTTTGAGCAAATGAACAAGCGCTTTGAGATGCTTACCCGGCGTATCGACCGCTTCATGATCTGGTCGTTTGGCATGGCCATGGCCGTAGGCGGCGTGGTGATTGCGGCAATCCGTTATTATACGCAGGCAGGCTGAACCAATCTCCAACCTGGTGTCCAACAATAGCACCACTTGGCGCGTCTTTTGCTTGCCAGACATAGTCTGTAAAAACACTCGACATGGTGCGGCATGGAACATCCCTGCACCATGGCAAAATACGGGGCAACACGGAAGGAAAGACATGACGGATGCCGCACGGATAAAAAAGATACAATCACACCTGGACCAGGGCCGCTGGCAAGAAGCGGAGAGCTGTTGCCGCAGGCTGCTGGAAGACGAACCGGATCATGCCGCAGCGATGATAAAGCTGGGCGTCGCGCTGTATTTCCAGCACAAGTGGCCCGAGGCTGCCGAAACCCTGAAAAAATGTGCGGCGCATCACCCGGACGACTCCGAGACCCTGCACTGGCTGCTCGCGGCCTGTCGTGAAAGTGATGACACCGCAGGCATGTATGAAGCGGCGCTCAAACTGCGCGGGCATCCCTTCACACCCGACGATGAGTTGATGGTTTATGCGGCCTTCGAGGATGCCTGTGCCTGGCGCAAAGCCAGTGCGGTACAGAAGCACGCCCTGGCGCTGGCCCGAGAGGGCAAAATCACCGTCGAACAGCTCCCGTATCTGATGGTGCTGCTCAATCATGTGCCCGATATTTCGCCCGCAGTCATCTATGATGTCCACCGCGTCTGGGGCGATTCGATCATGCAGCGCACGCAAGGCGTTCGCCTGGTGGAAGAGGTGCCGCCACCTCCTCCGGCGGAGCGCATGAAGATCGCCTATATGTCCGCGGACTTCCGCGAACATCCCATCGGCAAGTTCATGCGCACCATCTTCGCTTCGCACGATCACCACCGCTTTGATGTTTATTGCTACGCCCACATGCTGAATGATGATGCCATCACCGATGAAATTCGCCTGGCCTCGGATCATTTCGTGGACACCACCGGGCTGGACGACGAGGCGCTCGCCCACCGCATCCATGCGGACGGTATTCACATGCTCGTTGAGATCGGCGGGCACATGGCCCATTCCCGCCTTGTCGCCCTGGCCTGGAAGCCTGCGCCGGTGCAGATCACCTATCTGGCGGAACCCAACACCACGGCGCTACCCACCGTGGATTTCCGCATCACCGATGCGCACGCCGAGGCGGACGGCGGCACGCGCTACGCGGAAAAATTGCTGTACATGCCGGAAAGCTTCCTGTGCATGGGTGATTTGCCCGATTTCGAGCGCATTGCGACGACGCCGGCGGAGAAAAACGGCCATATTACCTTTGCCTCGTTCAACGGCGTGCGCAAGTTCAATCCCGAGGTCATTGCCACATGGAGCAAGATTCTGAAGCGCGTTCAAGGCTCCAGGCTGGTCATTAAATCGCCCGGTAGCAGCGTGCCGATCGTCCGAGACAATCTGCTGAAGGAATTCAAGCGCCACGGCATTCGGGAGGATCGGCTTGAGTTCGTCGAATACTGCACCTTCCAGGAGCATGCCGACTGGCACAACAAGGTGGATATCGCGCTGGACAGTTTCCCCTACAACGGCACCACCACTACCTTTGACACCTTGTGGATGGGCGTGCCGGTGGTCACGCTGGCGGGTTCGCTGCATGCCCAGCGTACATCGTATTCCATCCTGAAGAACATCGGGTTCGATGAAGCTGGCGCGGCCTTCAGCCCTGAAGAATATGTGAACAAGGCCGTGCATCTGGCCGAACATCCCGAAACGCTGAGTTTTCTGCGCCGTTGCCTGCCCACCATGATCCGGCATTCGATTCTGTTTCAGCCGGAACGTTTCACCGCCCAACTGGAAGCGCTCTATATCCGCGCCTGGGAAGAAAAAATGAGCCCATGGCAACGCCCGGAGCATGTGACGAGTTGCGGCATCCCCGTGGAGCATGAAGATGATGAGCAGGAGGTCTCGGCGGACGCACCCGCGCACATCTACGTTACCGGCATGCCGCGTGCGGGCGTGGCATGGATTCACCGCGCGGTTGAGACCATCATCCGCAGCGGGAGTCAGCACTCAGCACCCAGCACCCAGCATTCAGTCTCCGGCCCTGTTTCCCAACCCAAAACTCAAAACCCGACACCCAAAACCATGTCCACCGCGCATGAAGATCGGAAGGTGGAGGACGAAGAACAGGGGAACATACAACCCCGCGTGCGGTTCCTGCATGCTCCCTCCAGGGAGGCGCTCAAGGCGGCTCAATCGGATGGCGCCATGGTATTCCATGCCAGGCGCGATATGCGGGATGTCGCTATCGTGCTGATGGATATGTATCACATGTCCCTTGAGGAAATATTGGAAAGCATCCTTCTGAACAATGTGATAGCGGATGACGGGGTATGGGAAGGCCTGGCCCAAGCACATAGCGTTTGCTATGAAAACATCGTGGATGCACCTGAAGAAGTGGTCCAATATATTGGTGCCTGCCTGGGGCGGGAGATCAGTGACGAGGATGCGGCTTCCATGGCAAAATCGTGCGGGAACATCTGCGACGTCTCTGATCCGGATCCGCTGCCGCAAGAGACCGGACCGAATATTTCTCATGAACTGGCTGAAGTATCGGAATCCGGCGCATCGGAAGAAACACCTACTGCGGCAGTATGCGAGAACATCCCTCCGGGCATTCATCGCAGCCGTCTGAATATTGAACAAACAGGCCTTCTTCAGAGCAGGCTTTGGCTTTGGCTCGAAAAACACGGCTATGCGCAGCCCTTGTATCCGGCTGCCGATGACAGCAAGGCCCTGCATCTCCATGTGCGGGGTGGTATCAGCATCTGTCTGCCCGCATCCCTGGCGCTACAGAGCACGTATATGCTGCTGGAACAGGAAGACTGGTTTGAGCCGGAGACAGGATTTTTGCGTCAATGGATCACGCCCGGCATGCGCTGTGCCGATATCGGTGCGGGCGTCGGCGGCTTCACCCTTGCCATGGCCAAACTGACCGGACCTGACGGGCAGGTTTGGGCCTTCGAGCCGTCCAATCGGGCGGCGGATCTCCTGTACCATAGCATTCAGATGAATGGATTGAACCATTGTCATCTTTCACGCATGGCCTTCTCCGATCATCGGGGGCAGATGCGCATTTCCCTCCATGCCGATCCTGAACGGAACACGCTCATAAGCGACGATACGCAGGCAGGGCCAGTGAAAACGGAAATCGCCGTGACCGGGCTTGTGGATGATGCGATGGCGCAGGGCGGATGGCGTGCGCTTGATGTAATTCGTATCAGCACGGGCGGGTATGAAGCGCAAGTGCTGAAAGGCGGTCAGGCCTTCTTTCGCGAACACTCGCCGCTGCTCATGATCGAATATGCGCCCCGTGATGAGCAGCGTAACATCGAGATCGTAGACTGGCTTGCAACGCTTGGCTATTCAGCCTACGTGCTGATCCCGATACTTGCCGTGCTTGTTCCCTTCAATGCCGATGATCTGGCCGTGGAGGCCCCATGTTATCTCTTCTTTTGCAAAAAGGAGTTGGCCAAACAACTTGAGCGAAGCGCCCGCATGGTTCATCCGCCTGCGGCACAGGAAGTCCGGGTGCCAAAGCAGGATTTACGGGCCGCGTTTTACAGCCGTTTTCCTTATGCGGAAAGGCTGGCTCCGTCATGGCGCGATTATGAAAGCGCTCAAATTCCCGGAGCAAGGCAGTACAAAGGCATATTGAACATGATGGCGGCGGCGTGGCATGAAAAAACACCGGCGCGGAAACGCCTGGCATACCTGCAAACTTCATTTTCCGAACTCGCCAAACTGGTGGAGGCCTATGCCAATCTGCCGCGGCTGTTGACACTCACGCGTATCGCCATCGAGTTTGGGCGTACCGACGCAGCGCGCCAGGCGCTTGATTCCATCATCCGGCATCTTCGCGAGGGCAACAAGTTTGTGCCGGAAGAGCCCTTCCTTGCCGCATCCCCATGGGCTGAAGCCATCGACCCCGGTGATCATCCGGCGGAGTGGTGCCTGGCTCAGGCCATTCAGGCACGGATAAAATACACGGAGGAATCCTCCTGGCGTACGCAAACCGGCGAACTGGATCTGCTGGAAGCATTTCGCTGCCTTGGGTTTCCGAACGCGGAAATGGAACGGCGCAGGCAACTGATTCTGATGCGCCATGGGCTGCGTTTGTCACCGGAAGCACATCCCGTTCTGGCATTGGCGGCGGCAGACAACCTGAATCCTGATTTCTGGAGAAACAAGCCGCCATTGATTCCTGATCCTGCATGGGAGATAGTCCGATCGCTCAATAACTTGCTACCGTTTTTGTGCAGCTTTCCGAAGTCGGGCAATACCATGGCCAGGGTCGTCCTTGAGCATTATTTCCAGCGCCCCGTTCCCTCCTCGACATACGCGAATGATGTCAGTGCGCTGTTCGGCGGTGGCAGGGAAAATCCCGTCGCCATCAAATGCCACTACATGCGTGATGTTCCGCCGGGAAAAAAAATGGTGTACATCCACCGTGATCCGCGCGATGCGTTGATTTCCATGTTCAAATGGAATCATCAAAAAAACTGCACGGAAGCGCCGAAAGAGTTCGATACGTTCATTCGTGAAGAGATCCATGTCTGGAAACAGGAATTAAACAGAGCTTTGGCACACCACGGCCCGAAGCTGATGGTCAGCTATGCCGACATGGTGGCCAGTCCGCAACAAACATTTGCACGCATCCTTTCCTTCCTGGACGAAACCTCCATGGACGAAGGCAGGATCTCTGAATCCATTGCCGTGGCCAGCAAGGAAAAAGTCGCGAACATCCTCACTTCTTTTGGAACGAACCGCCAGCAACTCATGCCTGTTGAGAAAAGAACCAGTCGCTGGCGGGAGATGTTAACCCCGGAGCAAATTCGGTTTATCGAAACTATTGTCGGCCAGTCATTGCTGGAAGAACTGGGCTACCCCATGGTCACAAAGCACAACATGTCCATCTCGCAAGAGCAAATCGATGCTCTCAACGCCCTGGGGGCTGCCTGGATGAAGGGTGACCACGCACAGTCTTCTGACACGGCAATCAGGGTGAGTGCCGGAAACGAAGATCTCGTCGCCGAAATCCCCTGTGACCTGCATGTATGGCTACCCAACGATATACAATTGATGACTCCGTACATCCTGCTGGAACAGAAGGACTGGTTTGAAGTTGAGATTGGTTTTATACGCCGCATGGTATGCCCCGGCATGCGTATGATCGACATCGGTGCGAATTATGGCTGTTACACGCTTACCATGGGCAAGCTTACAGGTCCCGAGGGAAGGCTCTGGGCCTTTGAGCCATGTTCATCCACCACCTCGTTTCTGAGGAAGAGCATTGAGGGCAACAGTCTGAACAACATCAAACTGATTCAGGCCGCCCTTTCAAATCATGGCGGCGAGGCCGAACTCGCCATCGGTGAAAACTCCGAGCTTAACAGTCTTGCGCAGGGTGAGGCGAATCAGGCCACTGAAAAGGTGCCTCTAAAACGCCTTGACGACTGCATGAATGAATTTGGATGGAAGGATATTGCTTTTGTAAAACTTGATGCTGAAGGAGAGGAGGTGCGCATTGTCGAGGGTGGACGCCAATTCTTCACCTCCCACTCACCCCTGATCATGTTTGAATTGAAAAACGGCGATCAGGTCAACGAAGGCCTGATTGAGGCCTTCGCCGGGCTCGGATATCGACCCTACGTGCTGGTGCCCGGATTATCCCTGCTGGCGCCATTTGATTCTGCGGAGCCCATTGACGACTACCAGCTCAATCTATTTTGCTGCAAAGAAGATCGAGCCACCCTGCTGGAGGCAAAAGGTCTGCTTTGCAGCGACCAGGATATGGCAACGGGATTACCTGATGGCGAGACATGGGTGGAGTATCTGCATCACTTCCCCTACGGGCGAGGGCTGCTTCCTATCTGGAAAGAAAAAATTGCGCAAGAAACACAATACCCTGGCAGCAAGGCTTATCGTGCGGTTCTCAACGCTTATACTCTTGCTCATGGTCATGGTCTGCCTGCTGAACGTTATCACTACCTTCGTTTGGCATTC
>CAYOUW010000017.1:0-26235 GCA_964407235.1 uncultured Zetaproteobacteria bacterium
TGATCGTCAAGCAGCAGGATGGCGGCGAACAACGTATCGTTGCGGACAGGATTCTATTGGCGACAGGCGCCAGTCCCGCGATTCCCGATATCCCCGGTCTGAAAGAAACGCCATTCTGGACATCAAACGAGGCATTGGTTGCGGAAGAGTTGCCTGAACATCTGGTCGTGATCGGTGGATCCGTGGTGGCACTGGAACTGGCGCAGGCGTTTTTACGGCTGGGATCAAAGGTCACGGTTATGGCCCGAAGCATATTTCTATCGAAGGAAGATCCGGCGCTTGGAGACGGGCTGGTGAAGGTTTTTGAAGAAGAAGGTGCGCGGGTGTTGCTGCATACGCTGCCCGACCCCGTATCGCATGATGGTCAGAGCTTTGTCTTGCCCTCTAACGCGGGAGAAATACGTTGCGATCAATTGCTGGTCGCCACCGGGCGTAACCCCAATACAGAGCGATTGATGCTTGATAAGGTTGGGATTAAGACCGGCAGCAACGGCGCCATTGTCATCGACGATCACATGCGCACATCGGTCGGTCATATTTATGCCGCCGGCGATTGCACCGATCAACCGCAATATGTGTATGTGGCCGCAGCGGCCGGCACGCGCGCCGCCATCAATATGACTGGAGGCGATGCGGCCCTTGATCTGACCGCGATGCCCGCTGTGGTGTTCACCGATCCTCAGGCGGCAACCGTGGGACTCACCGAAGCACAGGCTGCGGAACAAGGCATTGCCGCCGAGAGCCGCACGCTGGATTTGGAGAACGTGCCACGAGCGCTGGCTAATTTCGATACGCGCGGCTTCATTAAACTGGTTGCCGAAAAGGAAACAGGGCGATTACTGGGTGCACAGGTACTGGCGGGAGAAGGCGGAGAAATCATCCAGACGGCAGCCCTTGCGATTCGGAACCGGATGACCATCAAGGAACTGGCCGATCAACTCTTCCCGTACCTTACCATGGTCGAAGGAATGAAACTCTGCGCCCAGACTTTTACCAGAGATGTGAAGCAACTTTCCTGCTGCGCGGGATGACGGCAACCGTGTCAGGAAGCGGGCGCGTCCCAATGTATTTTTACAAATGGCGATTTCCGTCCTTCAAGTTTGGCGCATCCGTCATTATCCTTGGATCCTGGGTTTGAATGGTGAAGAAAGAAAATGCCGGACGCTGAATCCGGGGAGATTCTCCAATAATAATTGGCCGTAAGACTTCGTGCAGATTCTTGGGTCAAGCACAACAATATGCCCGGTATCATGCTCCGTCCGGACCAGACGCCCAACCATCTGGGTGAAACGTATCGAAGCCATGGGCAACATATAATCCCTGAACGAATGGCCGCCCGATTTGTTTATCCAGTCCAGACGAGCCTTTTCCATGGGTGTTGAAGGAACGGCGAAGGGTATGCGTGGAATAACCACCGTCGTGCAATAATCGCCCGGCGGGTCAATGCCTTCGGAAAAAGAGGCCAGCCCCAGAATGTTATCGCCAAAGCTGCCTTGAACGATAGTTTTGATCGGCTTTGCACACAAAAGAGCAAACCCGATCAAAATATCCCCCTTGCCGCACGCTGCTCTCAACGCCTACCATGCCGCCATGTCTGATCCAACACTGCGTCAGCCAACCATCCGTCAGGATGTATCCGAATCGGCAATGACGGTAGAGCAAGCATATCAACACTGTATGCGGCTGGCGCGGGATCACTACGAAAACTTCCCCACGGCCTCCCTGCTCATCCGCCGCGACCTTCGCCCGGCCATTGCCGCCATCTATGCCTTTGCCAGAGCCGCGGATGACATGGCCGATGAAGGAGACGATGATGTCGGCAAACGGTTGAAACAACTGGATGCATGGGAAGTGCTGCTGGAGCGTTGTGAAAAGGGAAAGGTCGATCATCCGGTCTTTATGGCGCTGGGGGATGCTATTCGCGAATACAGGCTTCCCGTATCCTGTCTGCATGACCTGCTTACCGCTTTCCGTATGGATGTAAGCATTCATGCCTATGCTACGGTCGATGAATTAATGTTCTATTGCCGCCATTCCGCTAATCCGGTGGGCCGGCTGGTTCTGGCGCTGCACGGCGTTGCCCATCCAGCCGCGCTCGACGCATCGGATGCTGTCTGCACGGCCCTGCAACTGACCAATTTTTGGCAGGATTTCAGCCGTGATATTCCGAATGGCCGTTGTTATTTACCTGAGGAATGGCTTAAATCCGCCAATATTGGCAGCGCGGATTTATTGGAAAAGGATGTTTCGAAGCAGATTTATCTGCCACTCATGGAGGCCATCGAATATACGGATACGCTGTTCGCAAAGGGACGCAAGTTGATTCCTTTCCTGCCATTCAGGCTCAAGCTACAAATTGCGGCGACCCTGCGCGGAGGCCGGAAGATCCTGCGGGAAGTACAACATTCGCATGATCCGCTGCATCAGCGCCCTGCCCTGCAAAAGCGGACATGGTTCGCGCTTGCGCCATTTGTGCTGGCAGACGCCCTTTCACCGCCCTACCGCAAGCCTGTAAAATCCGCATGACGCCCCGCCAGTATTGCGAGGACAAAACAAGAGGTTCCGGTTCCTCTTTCTTTTACGCCTTCCTCTTTCTCCACGAAGACCAGCGCCGGGCCATGATGGCCCTGTATGCCTTTTGCCGCGAGGTGGACGATATTGCCGATGAGGTCAGTGAGCAGGATGTCGCCATGCGAAAACTGTCTTTCTGGAATGAAGAACTGGATCGTACGTTTGCGGACAAACCGCGTCACCCTGTCGGCGAAGAACTGAACTGGGCGCGGCATCACTTTCATCTCACGCAAGAACTGTTTCTGGAGATACTGGATGGCATGCGCATGGATGTGCTTCGCCAACCCATGCTCAAACCGGCCGATCTGGCATTATATTGTTACAGGGTCGCCGGCGTGGTCGGATTGCTGACGATCGAAATCTTCGGTCATCGTTCATGCAAGACCTCCGATTTCGCCACTACGCTGGGGGAAGCGTTGCAATTCACCAATATTCTTCGGGATTTGAAAGAGGATGCGGAACGTGGGCGTATTTATATCCCGCAACAGGACCGAATTCGCTTTGGCGTGGCTGATCAGGATTTTATGGACGGAAATATGACAGCGGGCATGCAATCCCTGATTTCCCGCTATGTGGACAAAACCGGCGCTTTGTATGCCAGAGCGCTTGAGCTTCTGCCCGATGAGGACCGTGTATCACTCCGTCCCTCCTTGCTCATGGGCGCGATTTACTATACCCACTTCGAGCGCATCCGGCAGAGTCCCCACGCCTTGTGGGATCATCCGCCCGCCTTACTCCCCGTTCACAAAATATGGATTGCCTGGCGGATGTGGCGCTATGAAAAGAAAGCGACCAAAAAACCATTGCCTCTGACCTTTGATGTCTGACCGGAAGCGCATCGCCATTATTGGCGGTGGACTCTGCGGTCTGACATGCGCCATCCGTCTCGCGGAGCGTGACGTTGACATTGACCTGTTCGAAGCCGCGCCAACACCGGGGGGCCGTACCCGTTCCTTTTTTGACACATGCGTCCGGCAATGGGTAGACAATGGCCCGCATCTGCTTGTCGGCGCCTATCATCACACCCAAAAATTACTGAAAGAGGCCAACGCGGACCAACATATTCACTGGCAGTCATCTCTCGAGTTGCCATTATGGGACGCAAGGCGTGGCCATTTCCGCTTTGCTCCGCCATCGTATCTCCCCCTTGCCCTTGCCATGCCCTGGGCCTGCTTTCGCCTACCGGGGCATCGAACGGACAGTGCAACCGCCCTGCTCCGCCTGGCCATGGCCAGCCGCAAAACCATTCCCGAACATGTCACCGTACACGACTGGCTGCAACAAATCGATGTTCCACGAACGCTTATCCGCGATTTGCTGGAGCCGTTATGCATCGGCGTCATGAATGAACCCATGCAAAGCGCCAATGCCAGGAGTTTCGCGCGGGTATTGCGCAAGTCTTTTGACAATCATGCTTCCGCCCGCCTGGGCTGGTTCACGCAGCCTTTAAGCAAAGCGCTGGTGACGCCATTGGTGCAACTGGCGCAATCGCGCGGCGTCCATATTGAGGTCGCTACGCGCATCAGGAGACTGGATGCATGCGAGGCGTATGATATCGTAATCATCGCCCTGCCCGCCCGCGCCCGTAATCGTCTTCTGGATATTCATGAAGAAATCGAAACACGCTGCATCACCAGTATTCATCTCTGGCTTACGGATGTGGAGGCGCTGCCCAGTCCCCTCGTTGGCGGCATCGGAACAACCGGACAATGGTTTTTTGACGTGAGCCAGCAAATACCGGAGCAGACCGTATCGCCGTATCGTCATTTATGCGTCGTCATCAGCGCCGATCAACGCGATATTTCCCGGCGGCAACGCATATTCGAAGTGTGCCGCAACCTGCAAGACATCACGGGGAAAAAGAGTCCGATCAAACCGGCGCATGTTCGCATGGTGCGCGAATTTCACGCGACGACGCAGGTTCGTCCGGAAGAATCGCAGATACGGTTATCCGAACGTGTTATTGACGCCTCGGAAGCGCCATTGCCCGGTGAATTCCCGGCGACCATTGAATCGGCTGTCATCCGCGGCGAACAAGCCGCAAACCGCTGTCAATTCCTTCTCAGCGCTTGATATTATTCACTTTTCTATCGTCTGTTGCGTTACATGAAGTCATTTGCGAAAATAGGTTAAGGGTAACTTTCATATAAGTTCACAAATGTGTGTTTTCATTGAACTATCTGTAGAGCCTATTTTTTAGGCGTTTGACAGCAGTATGTCAGATCCCACCAGTATTCAAGCAACGGAAGCAATTCATCCACAAAGTTATCCACAGATTCTGTGGATAAATCGTTAAGTGCTTTAGTCACCGTGAGTTAGCCGAAAACGACCGATATCCGGACCCTTGCGGATATGCGGGTAACGTCTATATTCTCCCACCATGAACGATTCTGAATTTCGCCATTATTCCACTCTGGATGTCGTGATCCGGGAAGTGGATTACGTCCTCGACAACATTTTTTGCGCGCAACCGTCCAGCCGTGATTTTCCAGCCGGAGAAGGTGAGGAGGTATCTACGCTTTCCGCGCAGGAAAAGAAGCTGGCGGCCGGGCTAATGCGCGTGAATCATGCCGGTGAAGTTTCGGCTCAGGCGCTGTATCAGGGGCAAAGCCTGACTGCCCGCGACCCGGCGCTTCGCAATCAACTCAAACAGGCTTCCATTGAGGAAAGCGACCATCTGAACTGGTGTCGCCGCAGGTTGGAGGAATTGGGTGAGAACCCTTCCAGGCTTGATCCGTTCTGGTATCTGGGATCGTTCGTACTCGGCATGACGGCAGGCATGGCCGGAGATCGCTGGAATCTCGGCTTTCTGGCTGAAACCGAATACCAGGTAGTACGCCACCTGGACAGCCATCTCAAACAGTTGCCGGAAAAAGACGCGCGCAGCCGCGCCATCGTCACGCAGATGAAGGAGGATGAGCTGGGGCATGCCCATCTGGCCGAAAGCCTGGGTGCTGCCAAACTTCCCTCACCCGTCAAGACGCTCATGAAGCTCACCTCCAGAATCATGACGATGGTTGCGGAAAGGATATAACCTTAGCGGCGCAACACCAGGCAGGACAGCGGCGGCAGTGTGATACGCACCGAATGCGCCTGTCCCATCCAGGCAATCTCGTCGGAGGTGACGCCGCCGCCATTACCCATATTCGACCCGCCATAGATTTCCGCATCGGTATTCATCACCTCTTTATAAAGGCCACTTTCGGGTACGCCCAGCCGATAATTATGGCGCGGCACGGGCGTCAGATTCAGAATCACGCAGACCGTCCCCCCGTTTTTATCGCGTCGGATATAGCTGAGCGTGGACTGTGATGCGTCATTGCAATCAAGCCACTGGAAGCCATGCGACTCGAAATCCACCTCATGCAACGCCGGAATTTCCCGAGACAGATGATTCAGATCGCGCACCAGCAGTTGCAGCCCGCGGTGCGGCATGAAGCTGGCCTGATCCCAGTCGATACTGACGGCCTCATTCCATTCTCTCCACTGACCGAATTCCAGACCCATGAACATCAGCATCTTGCCCGGATGGGTGTACATATAGCCATACAGAGCGCGCAGATTGGCGAACTTCTGCCAGTCGTCGCCCGGCATCTTCCGTGGCATGCTGCCCTTGCCGTGTACCACTTCATCATGCGAGAATGGCAGAATGAAGTTTTCGGTGTAGGCATAAAGCTGCGAGAAGGTCACTTCGCCGTGGTGATAACTGCGATGCACCGGATTCTCTTCCATATAGGCGAGCGTATCGTTCATCCAGCCCATGTTCCATTTCATTGTGAAGCCGAGGCCGCCCAGCCAGATCGGACGGCTGACCATCGGAAAGGAGGTGGATTCTTCCGCCATGGTTACCGCACCGGGAAAGCGTTCATGCACCAGATGATTGAACTGCTTGAGGAACTCAATGGCTTCCAGGTTTTCGCGGCCGCCATACCGATTCGGTACCCACTCACCCTCATTTCGTGAATAATCCAGATACAGCATGGAAGCCACGGCATCGACTCGCAGGCCATCGATATGATATTCATCGAGCCAGAAGAGCGCGGAGGCAATGAGGAAATTACGCACCTCATTTCGCCCGAAGTTGAAGATGTATGTGCCCCAGTCCTTGTGCTCGCCCAGACGGGGGTCCGCATGTTCGTAAAGCGGCGTGCCATCGAAGCGCGCAAGACCGTGCGAATCCCTGGGGAAATGCGCCGGCACCCAGTCAAGGAACACGCCAATACCGTGCGCATGGCAATGATCCACGAAGTAGCGGAAATCATCGGGTGCACCGAAACGGCTGGTCGGTGCGAAATAGCCCACCGTCTGATAACCCCATGAGCCGTCAAACGGATACTCGGTAATTGGCATCAACTCGATGTGGGTGTATCCCATCCATTCACAATATTCGACCAGTTGATGCGCCAGATCGCGGTAGTTCAGATAATGCGTACCGACCTTGCGCCATGAACCCAAATGCACCTCGTAGATATTGATCGGTTTGTCCATCGGCGGCCCATAGGCCCGTCGCGCCTCCATCCACCCGGCATCGGACCATTGATACTGCTCGGGATTATGCACGACGCAGGCAGTAGCTGGGCGCAGCTCCATCCGCTGCGCGTATGGGTCCACCTTCAACAGAATATCTCCGGATTGCGTGCGGATCTCGAATTTGTATAACTCACCCTCGCACAGGCCGGGCACGAACAGTTCCCAGACGCCGGAGGATCCGCGTACACGCATCGGATGTTCGCGTCCATCCCAGTGATTAAAATTACCGGCTACGGACACCCGGCTGGCATTGGGCGCCCATACGGCGAAGGATACGCCGGGCACGCCTTCATGCTTGCGTACGTGCGCACCGAGTAAGCGATACTTTTCAAAATGCTGACCTTCGCCAATCAGATGCAAATCCATATCGCCGAGCACCGGCGAAAAGCGATACGGATCGTCAATCTCCCAATGATGGCCTCCATGATTCTCTATCTGCAGGCGATACGCATCCTCAAAGCCCATTGAGGGAAGGTTTGCTTCAAACACGCCATCCTGATGGATACGCCTCATCGGTACGCTTTCGCCCTCCCGTGGCAACACCCATGCTTTTTCGGCGCGCGGAAAGAAGGCGCGAATCACCATCCCCCCCCTTTTTCCTTCGTGCCGGCCAAGATATTCAAACGGATCATGACTCCTCGCCTCGACAATACGGCGCATCTGCTCTTGATGGTTCATGGTTTCATACCCTCATGTAATGACGGTCGGATGATCGCGACCGCTTAGTACGTGCAGTTTTGAAATCCGATCCGCGGCCGTGATCATATCGGCCAACGCATCCTGTGCATCCATATTATGCTTTGACGCGTCCGCTTCATAGGATTCAAGGTAGAGGCGAATCGTGGCGCCGCTCGTGCCGGTGCCGGAAAGCCGGAAAATGATACGTGAGTGATCCGTAAACAGCACGCGCACCCCCTGATTGCGGCTGACGCTGCCGTCCACCGGATCGGTATAAGAAAAATCATCACAGGCGGACACAACGCGCCCGGCGAGCGTCTGGCCGGGCAGCTTGGAAAACTGGTCGCGCACCTGCTGCAACACGGCTGCCGCGGCCCCGGAATCCACGCCCTCATAATCATGGCGAGAATAATAGTTGCGTCCGAATTTTCGCCAGTGTTCCCGGATAACGCCTTCGACCGAAGTCTTGCGCACCGCCAGGATATTCAACCAGAAGAGCACCGCCCACAAACCATCCTTTTCGCGCACATGATTCGAACCGGTGCCGAATGATTCCTCACCGCATAAGGTCACCTTTCCCGCATCCAGCAAATTGCCAAAGAATTTCCATCCGGTCGGCGTTTCATAACAAGGCAATCCCATCGCTTTCGCCACGCGATCCACGGCCGCCGAGGTGGGCATGGATCGGGCAATCCCCGCAAGTCCGTCCTGATAACCCGGCGCACAGTCGGCATTGGCGGCCAGAATTGCCAGCGAATCGCTGGGCGTTACAAAAAAGCGCTTGCCGAGAATCATATTACGATCTCCGTCGCCGTCCGATGCGGCGCCGAAATCCGGGGCGTCATCCGCATAAAGCGTGTCCACCAAATCGTGTGCGTAGGTAAGATTCGGATCGGGATGGCCGCCGCCAAAATCCTCTTTCGGAACGCCGTTTCTCACCGTCCCGGAAGGTGCGCCCAACATATCTTCAATAATCGTTTTGGCATAAGGTCCGGTTACCGCATGCATGGCATCAAAGGCCATCGTAAATCCGTTTTCCAGCAAGGTCCGGATCGCATCAAAATCAAACAGCGATTGCATCAATTTGGCATAATCGGCAACAGGATCAATGATCTCGATCCGCATATCGCCAAGCTGCACTGCGGTTATTTCATCCAGCGGCACATCACAGGCCTCAAGGATCTTATATTCAGTGATCGCTTTGGAACGAAGAAAAACAGCTTCGGTCACCTGCTCGGGAGCAGGCCCTCCGTTATCGATATTGTATTTGACGCCAAAATCGTTATCAGGACCCGCGGGATTGTGACTGGCGGAAAGAATCAGGCCGCCAAACGCCTTATGCTTACGAATCACATGCGAAGCGGCAGGTGTGGATAAAATACCATTCCGCCCAACCAGCGCCCGGCCAAATCCGTTGGCCGCGGCCATCCTCAGTATCGTCTGGATAGCCTGCCTGTTGTAATAACGGCCATCACCACCCACCACCAGCGTCTTCCCGGAAAAATCACCAATCGAATCGAATACCGACTGTATGAAGTTCTCCAGATAATGCGGTTGCTGAAACACCCGAACTTTCTTGCGTAATCCTGATGTCCCGGGTTTTTGATCATTAAAAGCCCCGGTTTTAACAATGTTGGCTGGCATGCGTTACCTCCTTGTTAAAGCTGAAGGCAGGCTATCACTCAAACGCGGCAAAACAACGGGTGGTTATCTCAAGTCCGTCTTGCTAACATGCCAGTCGCAATGCGCATGCTCAAATCGAGAGGTAAACAAACCATGCCCGATATCACCATGCAACGTCATATCAGCAAGCTGACCAGCGAAACACTGGCCATTGTTCTGGCTGGCGGCAGAGGGTCGAGACTCAAGGCCTTGACCGACTGGCGCGCCAAACCCGCCGTACCCTTCGGCGGCAAGTTTCGCATCATTGATTTTCCATTATCCAACTGTATCAATGCCGGCATAAGACATATTTCGGTGGTTACCCAGTACAAATCCCACTCCCTGCAACGCCATTTACAACGCGGTTGGGGCTTTTTGTCCGGGCAGTTCGGTGAGTTTGTCGAGGTGCTTTCCGCCCAACAGCGTACAGGCGGAGGCTGGTATAGTGGAACCGCCGACGCAATTTACCAGAATCTGGATATCATGCGCGATTACAATCCTCAATATGTGCTGGTTCTGGCCGGCGACCACATCTACAAAATGGATTATGGCAAAATGGTTGCGGCGCATGCCGCCAATGGCGCCGATATTACCGTTGGCTGCATTCCGGTTCCACGTGAAGAGGCGAAGGAATTCGGCGTCATGGTCATTAATGATAACGGACGTATTGTTGAATTCGCTGAAAAACCGGGCGACCCCAAGCCGATGCCCGGCGATGATAAAAAATCTCTGGCATCCATGGGAATTTATGTCTTTTCCACCGAATATCTACATAATTGTCTGATGGAAGACGCCAAAGACGAGACATCCAGCCATGATTTCGGCAAGGATATCATCCCCTCCGCTATAGAAAATGCTAATGTATTCTCGTTCCGGTTCATGAACGCCAATACCGGAACTCCCGGCTATTGGCGCGATGTCGGCACCATTGATGCCTACTGGGAAGCGAACACGGATCTCGCCAATATCAATCCGGAACTGGATCTGTATGAAAAGAACTGGCCCATCTGGACATATCAGGAGCAACTGCCTCCCGCCAAGTTCGCCTTTGACGACGAGGACCGGCGTGGCATGGCCGTGGATACCATGCTATCCGGCGGTTGCCTGATTACCGGCTCCATCGTGCGTCATTCCGTGTTGTTTTCCAATGTTCGCATCCATTCGTTTTCGGAGCTTGAAGACAGCGTCGTGCTTCCCAATGTGGAAATTCGCCGCGGTTGCCGCATCAAGCGCTGCGTCATCGACAAGGGCGCGCGCATTCCCGAGAATACGGTGATTGGCGAAGATCCCGTCGAGGATGCCAAACGCTTCTACGTCAGTGAAAACGGTATCGTACTGGTCACGCCGGAAATGCTTGGCCAGAATATGCATTCAGTTTGAATCATTTGGTTTAAATGTAAATAAATTAAGAACATAAAAAGACCACCCAGTCATATGAAGAAAAAAAACGCACACAAACTTTCCGTCATTTTTTGCTGGCATATGCATCAACCCTTTTATCGTGATGCCAAATCCGGCCGTTATGCCCTGCCATGGGTCTATCTGCATGCCATGAAGGATTATACCGATATGGCGGCCATTCTGGAGCAGGTTCCGGGCGCCCGCGCCGTAGTCAATTTCGTGCCCTCGCTGACGGCCCAGATTCAGGACTATGCAAACCGTACCCGTGCATGGCTGGAGCATGGTGAGGAACTTCCTGATCCGCTACTTTCGGCATTGGCGCATCGGGATGGGCGCTTTACGCGGGAAGAACGCGACTGGCTGCTGAAAACCTGTTTCCGGCTGAATCATGAGCGCAGCATGCATCGCTATCCGGCCTACAATCGTTTGTGGCATCTGGCTGAACAATGCCGAAGCCATGAAACCCTGCATTATCTGGGGGATAATTATTTTACCGATCTGGTGACGTGGTATCACCTGGCATGGCTGGGCGAGACTGTGCGCAATACGCATGACGTGGTCCGTCACCTGATCGAGAAGGCCAGCGACTTCAGCTATCAGGACAGGCGCGACCTGATAACACTGATCGCCAGCCTGCTGGCCAATATTCCGGAGCATTACCGTAAGCTGGCCAAAGACGGCAAAATCGAGATTTCGACCACGCCTTATGCACATCCGATTATTCCACTTCAACTTGATTTCAAAACAGCCCTGGAAACAGTGCCGGATGCGGAAATCCCCAAACAACCGTATCCGGGCGGGGTCGATCGGGCGCAGGATCATATTGACCGTTCCAAACGCGCGCACGCCGAAACATTTGGCCATCCGGCGCGTGGCTGCTGGCCCGCCGAAGGCGCCGTGTCGCAAGAGACCGTGGAAATGCTGAGTAAGTCCGGATTCGACTGGTGCGCGACCGGCGAAGGCGTGTTGCACCATTCCCTCGGTTACAATCTGCGCGAACATCAGGGTGGAAAAGACCTCTACCATCCGTGGCGCGTTGGGCATGACGGCCGCATCGCCTGCTTCTTCCGCGACGATCACCTGTCCGACCTGATTGGCTTTGAATATCAGAGTTGGGATAATTCGGATGCTATTTCCAACTTTATTCATGAGCTGACCGGTATCTACCGCCGTACTCAGGGCGAAGCGGCACCCGTCGTATCCATCATCATGGACGGTGAAAATGCATGGGAGCATTTTCCTGATAACGGTCTGCCCTTTCTCACCGCGCTGTATCAAACGATATCGGAACACGATGAATTTGAATTGACGACATTCTCGGATTATCTGGCGCAACACCACCGGCAACCGAAACTGAAAAAAATAGTAGCCGGTTCATGGGTCTATGGAAATCTGTCCACATGGGTTGGCGATGCGGCCAAAACGCACGGCTGGGAATTGTTGATTGAGGCCAAGCAGGCCTTTGACGAAGTTCAGACAAGTGGAAAATTGACTCCTGAACAGTTTGCCGCCGCCGAGGAGCAACTGCGTATTTGCGAGGGTTCCGACTGGTGTTGGTGGTTTGGCGATTACAACCCTGGAGCCACCGTACGCGATTTTGAGAAGCTCTACCGCAAGCATTTGTGCAATTTGTATCAACTGCTTGGGAAAACCATCCCTTCAAGCCTGGAACTACCGATCTCCGAAGGTGGCGGGGAGGCGGAAGGCGGCGGCGTAATGCGCCGCGGCAAGCAGACTTGTCCCTGACCTCCCCCACTGCGAGGAGAATATATCATGTTGTTTCCCCGTGGTGAAAAAGCATGGCGCAGACGCATGGATTGACCCGCGGCGCGCCGGCGTGTTGCTGCACATCACTTCACTGCCGGGGCCCCAACCCTGCGGAACATTGGGCGAGGAAGCCCGCCGGTTTATTGATGCGTTGTGTGAAGGCGGCTTCTCCGTCTGGCAATTCTTGCCGCTGGGGCCCACGCATGGGCGCAGTTCCCCCTACGAATCACTCTCTTCATTTGCCGGAAATCCCGATTTTATTGATCTGCACGAGTGCGTATCCCGTGAATGGATGGATGTATCCGATCTGCATGCGGTTCACGATGCCCCCAGCGCCAACGTCACCCGAATCAAGGCGGCCACCGGTTTCTGGAACGAAACAGGAAAAAATACCGATCTGGCCGAATCGGTTCGACATTTCCAGATGGAAAATACGGCATGGCTTGAAGATTTTTCCCTGTTTATGGCATTAAAAGAAGCGCACCACGGGCAACCATGGTGGCAATGGTCCAGGCCTGTCCGGCAACGCAACCCTGGCGCCCTGACCAATGCGAGACATCTTCATACAGATGCCATCCATCAAATCATCTTTGAACAATACATATTTTTCCGCCAATGGGATGCGCTCAAAATATATGCTGAAACGCGCGGCGTCATGCTGTTTGGAGACCTGCCCATCTATGCAGCGCACGATTCCGCCGATGTGTGGGCCAATCAGTCTCTGTTTACCCTCAATGAAGATGGTCTGTGTTCCGAGGTGGCTGGCGTACCGCCGGATTACTTCTCCGAAACAGGCCAGCGATGGGGCAATCCTCTTTATCATTGGGAACAATTGGCAACCCGTCACTTTGACTGGTGGGTGAAACGAATTCAGGCGCAGATGGCCCGCATGCACTTGTTGCGTATCGACCACTTTCGCGGGCTGGAGGCGTACTGGGCCATTCCCGGTAAAAGCAAGGTTGGAACGGTCGGTGAATGGCGTCAAGGTCCAGGCGCAGCATTGCTGGAAACCATTAACACGGAATTGGGGCGTCTGCCGCTGGTCGCCGAGGATCTGGGGCTGATTACGCCGGAAGTAATCGCATTGCTTAAACAGTTTGGATTACCCGGAATGAAGGTCCTGCAATTTGCTTTCGACGGCATGCCTGACAATCCCTATTTGCCCGGCAATTTTGGTCCGAATAGTGTGATTTATACGGGTACGCATGATAATGATACCACATTGGGATGGTTTAAGTCTCTTTCCATGGAAGAAAGAGAATGCCTTGCTTCTTATGTTGATCTGTCCGAAAATGACATGCCGTGGCCGCTCATCCGTCTGGCAATCGAATCCGATGCCCGTCTGGCTTTGATCCCCATGCAGGATTTGCTGTCACTGGGCTGTGAAGCGCGGTTCAATACGCCGGGCACCACCGATGGAAACTGGCAATGGCGCATGCAAAACGGGGATGCGACAGCACCAATGTGGGCACGCGCACGTGAACTGAATGATCACAGCGGACGGACGGCCAGGACTGCTGAATGGGCGTAACCGCCCCGCCTCGCCCCGCCAACTTATCCATTCTTTCCATTCGTCTCTTCAAGAATGTCCTTGACGGAATAGGCCTGAAGCGTGCCCTCAATGCCCTTGACGGATGCTGGCGGGAGTAGTTCGGCGCGCATTTTTTTCTTCACCTGACGCATGGTTTCCTCACTGACAATCACATCTCCAGGCCCTGCTATTCCGGTCAGACGGGATGCCACATTCACCGCATCGCCAATGCAGGTATATTGCATGGTCCGGGATGACCCGATGGAACCCACTACGACCTCGCCTGAATTAATGCCAATACCCGTCTGAATGGGTTCCTCGCCATTTTGCTCGCGTTGATAATTGAATGTCTCGATCGCTCCCTGCATTTCCAACGCACATGCCACAGCCTTGTCCGGAGCATCCTCCACGGCAACAGGCGCACCGAACAACACCATAATTTCATCACCGATATACTTGTCTACGGTACCGCCATAACGGAATACCACATCGACGATGATCTCAAAATAGCGGTTCAGCAGGGTCACAACATCCGTTGCGGATAGACGCATGCCGCTTGGATACCATGGGGTCGTTGACACAAATCGTGCTTTTTGGATGCCGGCCAACTGTCGTATGCGGCAACAAATCTATCTCATGCTCCCCGTTCTGAGTCCGGACAATCATCCTCACCATATCCGTATCTTATAGTAGAATTTCCTGTAAAGACAATTTAATCGAGATTGTTACGCCCATTGCCGCACCCTTTGTTACTATGGAGCGCGCCTGATACCATGTCTCACAATTCAACGAAAAAGGCAGCACTCATGGCAAAGATGAATATTGTATTTACGACTTCAGAAGCCACCCCGTTGGCCAAAACAGGCGGTTTGGCGGATGTGGCGGGATCTCTGCCCCATGCCCTGAAACGTCTTGGTCATACTGTTACGATAATCATGCCCTATTACCGTAAACAGATACGCGCCAGTGGTATAAAAACACGCTCTCTCAAACGCTCCATATCCATCTGGATTGATGGCAGAGACCGTCAGGCGTCATTACATGAAGCCAGGGTCAATGGTTTGCGTTTCATCCTTGTCGAACAGGATGATTTTTATCATCGCGAAGGGTTGTACGGCCCCGCTGGCGGCGCATACAGTGATAATCTGTTGCGCTACGTTTTCTTCAACCGTGTCGCACTGGAGGCTGCCTGCCTGCTGAAACATCCCGTGGACATCTTTCACTGCCATGACTGGCAAACCGGATTGATACCCCTGCTGCTCAAAACCCAGTACCGGCACCAGCCCCGCATTGCCAGGGCCCGATGTATATTTACCATTCATAATCTGGCTTATCAGGGCATATTTCCACCGTCATGGCTGCACCGTTTGGGGCTGCCCGCCGACTATTTTCATATCGGTTGTTTTGAGTTTTATGGTCAGATCAACTGCATGAAGGCAGGCATCGCGGCCTGCGACCGGATTACCACCGTCAGTCAGACCTATGCAAGAGAAATTCTGACCTCCGAATATGGCTGCCACATTGAATCTTTTCTTTCCGACCATGCCAATAAACTCTCCGGCATTGTCAATGGTCTGGATGTGGAAAACTGGAATCCACGCACGGATACGTCCATTGCCACCAATTACGCGCCTGGAAAAATGCAGGGTAAGCGCCATTGCAAAGTGACGTTACAGCGAAAGCTGAAACTTGCTGATGATGCGAAGACTCCCCTGCTTACCATTATTTCACGTCTCGTTGAACAAAAGGGTGTGGATTTGGTGCTGGATTGCATCCCGGGCTGGCTGGAGAAGGGTTATCGACTGGTCGTACTGGGGTCAGGCGATCCTGCCTATGAGGCCATGCTGACCCGGCTGGCCAAAGAAAGGCCCGAACAAATGTATTTCTACGCCGGATTTAATGAAGGACTGGCTCGGGAAATCTATGCCGGAGGCGATATCTTCCTGATGCCATCACGCTTCGAACCTTGCGGTCTGAGCCAGCTTATAGCGATGCGCTACGGCAATGTTCCGGTGGTGCGGGCAACTGGCGGTCTTGCGGATACCGTGGCAAATTATGCGAGCGCCAAACAGTATGGCACGGGTTTCACTTTCGCATGCGCTACGCCCGCCGCATTCCGTAGCGCGGTAGATTTTGCCGTGGAAACATGGCGCAAACCTGCCGTCTGGCAACGTATTGCAGGCCGGGCCATGCGCCGCGATTCATCATGGGATGCCTCAGCCCTGGAGTATGAGGACATGTACAAGACCGCCGCGGACTGACGGGTTGCCGCATGCGGGTGCAGGAAAACGGTTTTCAGGATCAAAGGTACGTCAGCAGGCCCATGGATAGGGGGTGCGCCAGATCCCGATGGGTCGGGTACGCCCGGATATGATAAGCGAAATCGCCACTGTCATCCGGCTGTAGATTGGTTTCAAATATGCCGTCATTCACATGCGCCATTTCAATAATATGATAGCGTTTGTAGCCACCTTCACGGGATGGCCGTAATAATACGATTTCAACATGCATGTCCCCGGGGGACAATCCATCGTGAATCACTTTTACCTGAACCTTCAGACCCTCTCCGTATCGCGTCTGATATTCGATGGACGAATCACTCATGCGCTCCAACCGAACCCGGGGCCAGGCTTTGCGTACTCCTGCTTTCCATGCGGCCAGGGCTTTGGCCCGTTTGAATCCCGTGTTCATCATCGACTTTCCATGCTGCGATGCCGGCACATAGAAACGTTTGGCATAGTCCGAAACCATGCGATCCGTATTGAAATGCGGTATGCTGGAGATCATGGCCCGTTTGGAAATTGCGACCCAACTATCGGAAAAACCACTTTCGTTGCGGTTATAGTAGGTCGGAATCACCTCATTCTTCAATATGTGATATAACGATGCCGCATCATCCTCATCACGCATATGCGGATCAACAATATCGCGCTCGCCGCCGATGGCCCAACCATTATCACCCTGAAACCCTTCCGGCCACCATCCATCCAGAATACTCAGGTTGGGCACGCCGTTCATGGCCGCTTTCATCCCTGATGTGCCCGAGGCCTCCATGGATCGGATCGGGTTGTTTAACCACACATCCACACCCGAAGTCAAATAACGGCCCAAAGTCATATCATAGCCTTCGAGCATCAAAATTCTGCCCGCAAATCCGGGTTTCCGGGCATATTCGTGAATACGCCGAATCAGTTCCTGGCCCGGCCTGTCCGCCGGATGCGCCTTACCGGCAAACAGGAACACCACGGGATGCTTCGCATCATTCAGCAACTGATGCAGCTTGTCTTCATTCTGGAAGAGTAACGTGGCGCGTTTGTAAGTTGCGAAGCGGCGGGCAAAACCCACCACCAGCGTGCGTACATCAAACAAAGCAGTCATTTTCTGTACCATCTGCGCACTCTCGCCATTGCGTCGAGCTTGCCGTTCCAGGTGTTGGCGCACATACTGAAGCATGCGCTGTTTGTTCGCCTGGTGGATGCTCCAGTAGTGCTGATCGCTAATATCCTCGATATTCTGCCAGAATGCAGGATCCAGCAGCCGGCCACGCCATTGGCCGCCCAGGTGCTGATTAAATACATTGATCCACTCGGGAGCCAGCCATGTCGTAACATGCACGCCATTGGTTACGGACGAGACCGGATTCTCCTCCGGCTGCAAATCCGGCCACATGGACTGACAGATACGGGAAGATACTTCTCCGTGTAATTTGGCTACGCCGTTCACATAGGCGGAACCATGAATAGCCAGCGCCGTCTGGTTAAAACCCTCCGTACCGTGGCCAAAATCACCATATCCCAGCTTATGCAGCCCCGCGATATCAATACCCAGTTTTTCAGCGTAATGACCCATATAATGGTCGAACATATTCAACGGAAAAATATCGTGTCCGGCAGGCACGGGGGTATGCGTGGTAAATATCGTAGCGGCGCGAACTATCTCCAGGGCTTCATTGAAATTCAGCTTATGTTGCTCAATATATTCGAACAGGCGTTCCAGAATGATAAAGGCGGCATGGCCTTCATTGGCGTGCCATACGGTCGGGTGGATATCCAGCGCACGCAAGGCTCTCACACCGCCGACGCCCAGTACGATCTCCTGCTTGATACGGTTTTCCAAACCACCGCCATAAAGCTGATAAGTAATTTTACGTTCCTCGGGCGTATTGGTATTGCTTTCCACATCCGAATCCAGCAAGACCATGCGGATATGTCCTGCTCTGGCTTCCCATATGTTCAGGTCCAGCATGTGATCCGCCAATTTTACCTGGATCCGCAACGGATTACCGGCTTCGTCTCTGATCTGTTCGATGCACAAATCGCCAAACCTGTTATCATGGTAAACGGCAATCTGCTCACCCTGCGCATTGATGGTCTGGGTAAAATAACCTTGCCGATACAGCAGCCCGACGGCTGTAAACGGAAGACCGAGGTCGCTGGCGGACTTGCAATGATCGCCTGCCAGAATGCCCAGGCCTCCGGAATAAATGGGCAGGGATTCATGCAGACCAAACTCCGCCGAGAAATAGGCAATCGAATATTTTTTGGCATCCTCATAATTTGAGGAAAACCACTGGTGTTCTTCCTTTTTATAGGAATCATAATCGGCAACCACGCCGTGATATTCAGACAGAAACGCACGATCACTCGCTACTTCATCCAGACGACGTTGGCTAACGCGCCGCAGAAATGAACGCGGATTATGTCCACAAATATCCCATAGCACGGGAGCCATCTGATGAAACAGGGCGCGAGCCTTTGAATTCCAGGAAAACCACAGGTCGCAGGTAATATCCTCGAGGCGTTTCAACGCATCGGGAATGGTAGGCCGAACTCGCAGAAAATAAGTGCTTCCTTGAGATTTCACGGTGACTCCTTCAACGCTTGCTGACGATCCCGTTTATTCATTAACATTATTGCTATTCCTCAGATTCATATCGGTGTGAAGAATGTGATGGATCAACCAGTTTTTGAGATAATCATGTAATTCCTGAATTAACTCCTCACTGAGCCCTTCAGTTTCGAACCGTTGCAGGACTTGTGAATAGGCTTCCAGCAGTTTCTCGTGTTGCTCCTTGTTCTGCGCGGCAACAGGGCATGCCCGCTGCCGCATCAGGATTTCCTCAAAACAGAAATGCGAACGTGTATAGATACCCAGAGAATTCAGGAAACGGCGCATGTAGGCATCATCCATGTCGCTTTTCATCTTCTCTTCCAAATCGGCAAAATACTGAAACAGTTGTTGATGCTGTTCATCAATATCCGGATCACCGACTGAATATTCTTCACGCCAGGCAATGCCCATTATCTACCTCCGGAGATCGCACCGCGCTTTGCGCCATTTAGCGCCATGCAGCACTGCATTATAGCCTTCCGATTACAGGTAAGCCGCCCACCAATGGACGGATATAGTCCAGCCACGCCGCAGTCACATCGTTACCCTCGGCATTGATATACGCATCGGCCATTGAAGTGGTTTCTCTGGCCACCGATGAAAGCGGCGTAATGAAATATTCGCTAAAATAAGGATCATTCGACACTCTGCGAATCGCCACTGACCCGTTATCACCGGTGGAAACAGCATAACTGACGGCTGTTTGTCCGACCTCGCGCGCTTCTCTGACATCAACAGGCGAAACAATGGTGGGGTAACTGCGCTGTAAATAACCGAATGTATCAGCACGCACGCGCATATTTTCACCCTTGAATGCATCCTTTACACGGGAAGCAAGCGCATCCCCCAGCGCCCCGGTGCCGGAAAGCTGAATATTACCGTATGAATCCCGTTCCCCGCTCGCGGCAACAGGGTTGCCATCCCGATCCGAAACCCCTTCGGACACAGCCACCACGCAACGCCCGTATTCGCAAGTGACACGGCGTACGTCCACCACGAACTGCTCCACATCAAATACCCGCTCCGGCAAGTAGATCAGGTGCGGTCCATCACCCTCCGCCTGCCGTGCCAGCGCCGATGCGGCGGTCAGAAACCCCGCATGCCGGCCCATCACGACATTGATCTTGACACCGGACAGAGCGTAATTATCCCGGTCGTCCCCCATCAATGCCAGCGCTACAAAACGGGCCGCGGAAGCAAATCCGGGGCAGTGATCCGTTACCTTCAAATCATTATCAATCGTCTTGGGAATATGCATGGTGCAAAAGTCGTAATTCGCATCCCTGGCCATTTCAGAAATGATGTACGCCGTCTCAGCCGAATCATTGCCGCCAATATAAAAGAAATACCGCACATCATTTTTTCTGAACGCCTCAAAGACCTTCTCACATTCAGATGCGCCGGGTTTCAGACGAATGGAGCCCAAAGCCGCTGCCGGCGTGGTTGCAACCAGATTCAGTTGTTCCACGGATTGCGTAGTCAAATCTATAAAATCCTCATTTATAATTCCGGCAATACCATGCCGTGCGCCAAGGATACCGGTAATCGAAGCCTGAGCGCGCGCTGTCATAATCGCACCGACCAGTGACTGATTGATCACCGCCGTCGGACCTCCGGATTGTCCAATCACCATCTTTCCTTTGAGCATCGCGCACCCCCTGTGTAGTCTCGTCCGGTCTGGAAGGGGAATCCTAGCACGGCCTGCTCGACAAAGGAAAAAAATGACTGGTAAACAAGCGGGCGTAACCATGGATATTCATTACATTGCTGAATTACTGCGCGAGGCAGGAGATGAAATCCTTTTACCTGCCTTCCAAAGCCATTCCAACGCCACGCGCACCAAAGATGACGGATCCGTTGTCACGGAAGCAGATATGAAATGTCAGCAGTTTATTCGCGAACAATTGGCTGTTTCACATCCGGAAATCGGCTTTCTGGGCGAAGAAATGCCCGAGAAAGCACAACAGGCATGCTTGCAACAGGAGGACTGCTTCTGGTGTCTGGACCCCCTGGATGGCACCGGTAATTTTGTTGCGGCATTCCCGGTCTTCGGAATATCTCTGGCGCTCATCAAGGATGGCTTGCCTGTCTTCGCCTGCATCCACGATCCGGTGCGTGGAGAAACTTTCTCGGCACTCCGCCACAAAGGCGCATGGTTAAATAATCAGCCCTTGCACGTTCACCCTGAACCGTCGTTATCCGAAGCCATCGGTTTCACCGACTTCAAACGTCTGGATCGTAAACTGGCCATCCATCTGGCAACAAAAAAATATTGCCGGAGCCAACGCAATATCGGCAGTTGCGCGCTGGAATGGGCCTGGCTGGCCGCTGGCCGATCACAGTTCATTATCCACGGGAGTGAAAAACTGTGGGATTATGCGGCTGGCTGGTTGCTGGCCGGGGAAGCGGGCTGTACGATCAGTAATTTGAATCAGCAGCATCCCTTCCATGCAAACTGTCTGAGCAGTTCCATCGTCGCCGCGGCATCCGACACGCTGCACCGGCAGATACTATCGCTGCTGAGGGGGTGAACGGCGCCCCGTGGGTTTTTCAATTGATATTCTTCCTGGAAACGGCCTCTGAACCGCCCACATAAGGCTGCAAAGCTTTCGGTATCCTGATAGAACCATTCGCCTGCCAGCCATTCTCCAGAATGGCCACCAGACAACGGCCAATGGCAAGCGCTGATCCGTTCAACGTCGCCACGGGCTGTGGCTTGCCATGCTCATCACGGTAACGAATACCGGCCCGCCGACCCTGAAATTGCCCGAATGAAGAACAGGAGGAAATCTCACGATATGTTTTCTGGCTCGGCAGCCAGACTTCCAAATCATAGGTCTTTTGCGCGGAGAATCCGAGATCAGCGGCACACAGCTCCACAACCCTGTAGGGCAATTCCAGCGCCTGCAACACAGCCTCGGCATGTCTCGTCAATTCCTCCAGCGTGGCAAGGGCATGCTCCGGGTGGACGAACTGCACCAGTTCCACCTTGTCGAACTGATGCTGACGAATCATACCGCGCACATCTTTGCCCGCGGAACCAGCCTCGCGGCGAAAGCAAGGGGTATAGGCGCAGTGTCGAACCGGCAAGGCGCCGGCATCCAGAATCGTATCCTGATACAGATTGGTTACCGGAACCTCGGCGGTTGGAATCAGGAATGCATCCTCGTCCTCGAGCTTGTACAGATCATCCGAGAATTTGGGTAATTGCCCCGTTCCCGTCATGGCTTTTCGATTGACGATCGCAGGCACCCACACTTCTTCATAAGCATGCTGATCCACATGCATGTCCAGCATCAACTGCATCAGGGCCCGTTCCATGCGCGATCCCATGCCGCGCAGCACGGTGAAACGACTGCCGGAAAGCGTGGCTCCGGCCTTAAAATCAAGAATGCCCAGTTCCACGCCAATCTCCCAGTGGGGAGGAACCTCGTCCTGCCGTGGATCACCCCGGCAACGCAGTTCGACATTATCATTTTCGCCATGCCCGTCCGGTGCCGATTCATGCGGAGGATTGGGTATTTCCAGTAATGTGGAGGCAAATGCCTCTTCAGCCTGTCTGGCTTCGGTATCCAGTATCTTCGATTGTTTGGCAACTGCCTGCATCGCCTCCAGTTCTCGAGATGCATCTTCACCCCTGGACTTTTTTTGTCCGATCAGTTTTGAAACACGATTGCGTTCAGCCAATAAGGCTTCCAGTTCGGTTTTCAGTTCACGTTGCCGACCATCGAGTGTGCGCGCCCTGCTCCACGGACTGCCGGCTTCAATGACGTCCATGCCACGACGTGAAAGCTGCGCCTGCATCGCATCAAACAATTGACGAAATTCCCGGCGATCAATCATGACGACTTCGCTCGAAGTCATCAGAGCGCCCGTGGATGGGCGCGCAAATCAATGGCTTGCAACGCAAGTTGTCGATTTGTAAGGAAAGTGAAAAGACCATGGATGGAATTTTTACGACTTCATCAATCATTCCCCGGGCACAGGCTCGTCCGCCTCCTCCTCATCCGACTGGCGCTCCGCCACGCGCACGGCGCCAATCACGTTCTCATCAGTTGAACAGTTAATCAGTTTCACACCCTGGGTATTACGGCCAATCACCGATACGCCATTCATGCGGATGCGCACCAGCCGTCCGGTATCGGTCATCATCATGACCTGATCCTCATCCAGCACCTGAAGTGCGCCAATCATGGCGCCATTGCGCCCGCCGGTCTTGAGCGTAAATACACCCTGCCCGCCACGCTTCTGCCGCGAATACTCATTCACTGAAGTTCGCTTGCCAAAACCGTTCTCGCTGACGGCCAGCAGACTGGCTCCCTCCACAAGCAGCGTCATGGCAATCACCGTGTCTCCTCCGGGCATGCGCATACCGGTCACACCGCGTGTTGCACGCCCCAGGGGCCGCGCATCGGTCTCCGCAAAACGAATAGCCTTGCCGCCGCTCGACGACAGCATGATTTCCTGTTCGCCATTGGAAATACGCACCGCAATCAGGCCATCATCGTCATCCAGCTTGATGGCAATAATACCATTGACGCGAATATGGGCGTAATCGGTTAATTTGGTTTTTTTGATCAAGCCCTTCTTTGTCGCCATCACGATGTAATGCCCTTCATCAAATTCGCGGACAGCCAGCGTGGCGGAGATTTTTTCTCCCTTCTCTACCGGTAGTAAATTGACCAGAGCCTTGCCGCGCGCGGCACGCCCGGCTTGCGGCACTTCATAAACCTTCTTGCGGAACACGCGCCCGCGATCAGAGAAGAACAACAGAAAATCATGCGTGGAAGCGGTCATCAACTGCGTAACGAAATCCTCTTCCTTGGTGGTCATGGCCGTCTTGCCTTTACCGCCCCGGCGCTGGGCGCGATACAGTGAAACCGGATTGCGTTTGATATACCCTTCGTTGGAAATGGTCACCACCATATCCTCTTCGGTAATCAGGTCTTCCACCGAGAGTTCGGCTGTTTCATCCATGATTTCCGTACGGCGGGCATCGGCATACCGGTCGCGCACCGCCTGTAATTCCTCAACAATCACCTGCATCAATAATTTCTCATCCGCAAGAATTGCCTTCAGGCGTGCAATGGTGCTCTGTACTTCCTCATGTTCCGCCTTGATTTTGTCGCGCTCCAGCCCGGTCAAACGTTGCAGACGCATCTCCAGAATCGCTTTGGCCTGCTTTTCCGACAACCCAAAGTGCCGCGTCAATCCGTCACGCGCCTCATCCGTTGTCCGGCTGGCGCGAATCAGCTTGATAACCTCGTCAATATGATCCAGCGCGATCAACAGGCCTTCAAGGATATGATCCCGGGCTTCCGCTTTGGCCAGATCAAACAGACAACGCCGGGTCACCACCTGACGCCGATGGTCCACAAAATAGTTCAGAAATTCACGAACGCCGCATAATTTTGGCTGCCCGTCCACCAGCGCCAGCATGTTGCAACCAAAATTGCATTGTAATTGCGTATGTTTGTACAGATTATTCAGCACGACTTCCGGAATTTCATCTCTCTTCAGTTCGATGGCGATGCGCAAGCCGTCACGGTCGGACTCGTCGCGAAGGTCAGAAATGCCATCAATCTTCTTGTCGCGCACCTGTGCTGCAATGCTTTTAATCAATATGGCTTTGTTCACCTGATAGGGAAGCTCGGTCACGATCAATGATTCCCGCCTGGTGCGCGGATGAATCTCCACCATGGCTTTGGCACGCATGGTCACGGAACCGCGCCCCGTCAAAAAAGCACTGCGCATGCCCTGACGCCCATAAATAAAACCGCCAGTGGGAAAATCCGGCCCGGGCATAATCCCCATAAGTTTTTCATCATCGATGTCGGGGGTTTCAATCAGGGCAATGGTCGCACGAATCGTTTCGCCCAGATTATGTGGCGGAATATTGGTGGCCATGCCCACGGCAATTCCCTGTGAACCGTTGATCAGCAAATTGGGGAAACGCGCCGGCAACACCTTGGGTTCCTTGAGTGAATCATCATAATTGGGTGCAAAATCAACGGTGTCTCTATCAAAATCCGCCAGCAGTTCGCCGGAAAGGCGGCTCATGCGTGCTTCGGTGTAGCGCATGGCAGCCGGGGAGTCCCCGTCGACCGAACCAAAATTGCCCTGCCCGTCCACCAGCACATGCCGCATGCTCCATGTTTGCGCCATGCGCACGAGCGCGTCATAGACCGCCGTATCGCCGTGCGGGTGGTATTTACCAATCACATCGCCGACCACGCGCGCGGATTTCTTGTACGGTTTGTCATGGGTGCAACCGAGCTCCTGCATGGCATAGAGAATGCGGCGATGCACAGGTTTCAGGCCATCGCGCGCATCAGGGAGCGCCCGTCCGATAATCACGCTCATGGCGTAATCAAGATACGAACGACGCATCTCCTCTTCGATCTGAATCGGTATGGCGGTAGTCAATTGTTCCATTACCATGTATTCCCCTGACCTAAAATTAATCATCCCGTACAAGACCCATCCATGGGTACGCGACGGATTTCTACGAGTTCATCATGTCCCTGATCCCATTGGTTGTCGTGGTGCCCTCGACAGGAGTCGAACCTGTGGCCTGCTGCTTAGGAGGCAGCCGCTCTATCCATCTGAGCTACGAGGGCCTCCGTATGGTTCACCCGCGGCGCGGCATACTAACGGCTTGATACCCGTCCTGCACCCCTCAACCACCTTCAAACGTTGTTTATTCGTAAGAAACAAGACTATGGACCGGAAGATCCCGCAAAAGATCCCGCCCGTCCAGGAAAGTAAGTTCAACGACGAACAGGCAAGCCGCAACTTCCGCGCCCAACTGATGAATGAGTTTGGCCGTTGCACGCATCGTGCCTCCTGTTGCCAGTAAATCATCGACAATGACGATTCTGTGTCCGGAACTAACCGCATCGCGATGAATTTCCAGCCGGTCCACCCCGTATTCCAGTTCGTAGTCTACCCCATGCACATCGGCCGGAAGCTTACCCGGCTTACGCACCGGAATCAGCCCCAATCCCGTTTGCTGGGCCAGTGCCGCGCCAAAGATAAACCCACGTGATTCAATACCCACAATGGCGTCTACATTGGCAGGCATATGACAAGCAAGACCGGAAACAGAAGCGGCAAAGGCGTCACCGTCCGCGAGCAGGGGGGTGATGTCCTTAAATATAATACCCGGCTTGGGAAAATCCGAAATATCGCGGATATAATCCCGC
>CAYOUW010000018.1:0-24742 GCA_964407235.1 uncultured Zetaproteobacteria bacterium
AATTCAGGTTCGGTCGTCGGATACTTCAGCATCGGCCTGCACATCAAGCCGCCGGGCAACAAATACGCCTAGCTCGAACAACAGATACATGGGAATAGCCAGCATGACCTGAGAGATAACATCCGGAGGCGTCAGGATTGCCGCCAGCACAAAGGCGCCCACCAGCACCCAGCGCCGCTGGCGGACCATGGCGTCGCAGGTCATGATGCCCAGTTTAACCAGCAAAATACAAATCAGGGGCACTTCAAAAGTTAGCCCGAAGGCAATAGTCAGCTTTAGAACCAGACTGACATAGAGTTGCATCGTCGGATAGGCAAGCAGGTCCGGCGATGCAAAGCCGAGGAAAAACTTGAAGACCATTGGCATCACAAAGGCATAGGCAAAAACGCCGCCGCTGACGAACAGAACGATAGATCCGACCAGAAAAATCAGAAATACCTTGCGCTCATGCTGGTAGAGACCAGGCGCTACAAAGCTCCAAATCTGATACAAAAGATAAGGGCTGGTAGCAAACAGGGCGACTACAAAGGAAATTTTCAGGCGAGCAAAGAATACTTCCGGAAGACTGATGAAAATCATGGGCATGTCGGCCTGCAACTGAGATCTCAATGGCGCCACCACAAAATGCATCAGCGTGCCGGATATCGCATAACAAACAACAAATCCGACAACCAGGCAAATCACCGCATGCGTGATCCTGTTCCGCAGTTCCCGCAGATGACCGGTCAAGGCCATATCAGCGTCGATCAATGCTTCTCGCTCCCCTGTTCCTCTCCGGATGGTGGAATAACTTTTTTATCATTTTTATCGGGGTCGGGGGGATCCTCTTTCCCATCAAGATCGGGGACATCCTGTTTCCTATCAAGGTTGGTGGAGGCATCCTGCTTGATGCTGTCCTTAATTGACTCCAGAGGCTCACGAAATGACTCGGTCTGCTGATTCACCGCAGTCTTGATATCCGACAACTGGTTGCGCGCCTCCCGTAGAAAAGATGCGCCTTTGCGGATAACGTCCGGCAATTTCTCAGGCCCGACGACCAGAACAACAAGCACAAGAATCAGTATCATCTCAGGAAACCCGATCCCGAACATAATAAATTACCTGGCCATCATTGAGGAAAAGAAGCTGGTATTGATCAGACTTTGTCTACTTTCTTTTCTGTCTTTTCTGTCTTTTTATTTTCAGATGGTGTTGGTGCCCCGGAAGACGTCGAATTGATTGACCCATGCTTCTCCGGTTTATCATCTATTGCGGTACGGAATTTACTTAGCCCCTTGCCCAGTGCATCGCCCACCTGGGGAAGTTTCCCGGCACCAAAAATCACAAGGATAATAACGAGAATAATTAATAACTCTGGCAAACCAAGTCCAAACATATAACCTCCAAAGAATTATGATACAATGGTTTCGATTAATTGTCCAGCAAACAATACCCCCTTTTTTCATGTACGAACAAAACCGCTTTTTGTGGAGTTTACATGGATTGCATAAGCCACACAGCGAGAGCCACGCCTAAAACAATCAAGACCATTGCACCAACCAGCAGCAACATGGCCTGCTGGCCACCTTGCTTCCGACCCCCCCGTTTTCCGGAAACAACGGCCTGCGTAATTTCAGCTTTTTCCTGTACCAGTTCCACGCCATCCTGAACCGTGTTGCAGTAGTGGCAGATGGCGGCCTCCCGAAAAATCATTTTACCGCAGGCGACACAACGTTTTTGCCGGAATAAGTGCTGATACATTCGATATACAAGGAAGATAATAATCAGCGTAAACAGCGCGCGTACAATCAATCGTATCCCCTATTCCCCGGGTATTTATTTGGCGGTGTGCAAAAAGCGCGCCAAAGCGGGCTTTGATCTTATTTAATGTTTAACGTCCTTCCAGACTTCGCGTTTCAAGGCATAAAGGACAATGGTCAGCAACACCAGAAAGATCACAACCCACCAGCCTATGGCCCGACGCTGAAGCTGGTGCGGATCAGAAACAAAAGCCAGAAATGATGCCACCGCCCGAGCTTGTTCTTTCAGGTCTTTTTCATCTTCCTGGTCATGACCGAGCCACGACAGGGGGTCAGGCATGGCGATGTTGCGCCCGGGAAAATAAATATTGTAATGCCCGTCAGGGATGATCTTGTCGGGATCATGCCCATAACCCGTCAGGAGAGAATAGACGTAATCAGGGCCCCCTTCACGGGCGCGCGTAATCACTGACAGATCCGGCGGAACCTTACCGTAGGAGACTTTGGCGTCCTCGGGCGACAATTCGGTGATAAGACCGGACGGCAACGGATTCCCGCCGCGCAAATCATCTACCGCCTTCCGCGAAAGACCAATCTCCGGATAGTTCACCAGATCGAGGTAGGTAACGTATTTGGCGGAATGGCAACCCATGCAGGTCTCGGTAAACACCTCCACGCCCTTTTGTAGCGTTGCACGATCCATGCTGATATTCGGATGCTTGAGTTCCAGACCTTCTTCCGAGGCGTGAGCCTGTATGGATATAGAAAAGACGGCAAGGCCGAGCAATGCGCCCAAAAAAATGGTATGCCTCATATTATATTTCCTTGGGTAGGGGCAGTGTCTTTTCATATTTACTCACAAATGGAAGGAAAATAAAGAAAGCAAAATAGACAGCCGTAGCAATACGGCCAATCATCTTGAGCACTTCATTCGGCGGAGCATGGCCACAATAGCCAAGCACCAGCACCGCGATAAAAAATAACAGAACCAGTTGTCGATACATGGGCCGGTAGCGGGCAGATCGCACCTTGCTACGATCCAGCCAGGGGATCAGGAAGAGAAGTCCGAGCGACAGGCCCATGGCCACAACGCCCATGAGTTTGTCCGGGAAAGCGCGTAGAATTGAGTACCAGGGCGTGAGATACCACACCGGCGCAATATGTGAAGGCGTCTGGAATTGATTGGCGGGCGAGAAGTTGTCCGGTTCCATGAACAGACCCCATCCCGTCGGATCAAAGAATACAAAATAGGAATAGATGATCAGAAACACCCCCACGCCAAAGGCATCCTTAACCGTAAAATAGGGATGGAAAGGTATGGTGTCCTTCCTGGTGAGATCAGTCCCTTCCGGATTATTGGAATGCGCGATATGCAGAGTCTGGAGATGAAGTCCAACAATTGCCGCAAGGATTAATGGCGTTAGAAAATGCAGTGTAAAGAAGCGGTTAATGGTGGGATCCTCCACGGCGAAACCACCGCGCAACAACCGTACCAGAAAATCACCGACGACCGGTATGGCGCCGAACAGATTGGTAATCACGGTTGCTCCCCAGTAAGACATCTGCCCCCATGGCAGTAAATAACCAAAGAAGGCGGACCCCTGCATAACCAGCAAGAGAATGATGCCAATCACCCACACCAGTTCGCGTGGTTTTTTATAGGATCCGTAATACAAACCGCGCGCGAAATGCATATAAATCACAAAGAAAAAGGCCGAAGCGCCCACCGCATGCATATAGCGGAGAAGCCAACCGAAATTTACGTCTCGCATGATGCGTTCGACGGAATCAAAAGCCATGGAATAACCGCCAACCGTTGTAAGCGTACTCGGTTTGTAGAACATGGATAAAAAGACTCCCGAAAGAATCTGAAGGATGAGCATGGTGAGCGCCAGCGAACCAAAGCTCCACATGTAATTCAGATTCTTCGGCGTTGGATAGTCCGTAAGATGCGCTCGCGTCATTTGCACGATCTTGCTTCGCTCATCAAGCCATTGCGCCAAACGGGAATTCAGCATTCGTTCAATCACAATATGTCTCCCTTTTACCCTCTCGGGCTATTCAATGTTAACCAATAAGAATCTTGGCATCCGAAAGATATTTATACGGAACCGTATAAAGGTTAAACGGCGCTGGCGATCCATCCATCACACGTCCGGCCAGATCGTACAGCGAACCGTGGCAGGGGCAGTGCCAGCCACCCGGCCAATCGGTTGGAACCGTATTGCCCCATTCCGCTCGCCCTGGCGAGGGTTTGAATAGCGGTATGCAACCAAGATGGGTACAGGCGGCGTTCAGCACCAGATATTCCGGTTTGATTGATCGCGTCAGACGCTGTTCGGAGGTCTTCATCCAGTCCGCCTCCACACGGGGATCGGCGTGGGATTCCGGATCCTTCAACTCGTGTTTGTGCCCTCTCAGGCGATCCAGCATGCCTTTCGTGCGGTGGACAACAAATACAGGCATCCCCCGCCATGCAATCACCACGAGCTGGCCAGGCACCAGTGTGGATAAATCGAATTCGGTTGTTGATGCCGCCAGGACATCCGCCGCGGGCATCATGGAACTCACAAAGGGAACCGCCACGCCAACCGCGCCAGCCGCGCCCAACCCGGAGGCTACGCCCCACAAGAAATTTCTGCGCTTACAATCAACCGCATCGTCGGCCATGCCTATCCCCTTCTTCCTGTAGAAATGATTATGGTTAAATTGTTTATCTTACACCTGCTATCCATTAAACGCCCTGACGCCTTGGTCAAAGCACGCAACCCGGACAGCCTGTCATTTCTCTTCACTTGTGATCTTGATAAAGGAAATGATTTCATCTTCGGCGCCACCTGTCCGATGTTGAGGCGGCATCAATGTGCGCGCCTCGGGATTACCCGTAAATTCCTTAATGGCTTTTTCACTGTTATTATCCCATTTGCGAATTTTTTCTTCAGTCCACACCCATGGTTCGCCCTTGATGTATCGGGTGAATTTATATTTATAGCCCGGGTAGGTTCCCGCCTTGCGACCAATAATTCCTTTTAGACTGGGACCAATTTTATTTTTGCCTGTAGTAAAGTCATGACACATCTTACATGAGACCCCACTTCCGGCCTCCGCGGAAACCGGTGTGCCCTGACTCGTCATTCTGATGTAGGCGATGATGCTATCTTCCGCGGCGCCTGTATACGACTGACGCGGCATCTTCGTCTTTGCCGCCGGGTTTCCAGTGAACTCCTTGACCGCCTTTTCGCTGTTATTGTCCCACTTGCGCAACTTTTCCACAGTCCACACCCAGGGCTTTCCCTTGATGTATTGGGTGAAGGTGTAATCGTATCCCGGATAGGTTCCCGCCTTACGGCCAATGATTCCTTTCAGGCTGGGACCAATTTTATTTTCTCCAGTGGTAAAATCATGACATATCTGACAGCGTCTCTCGGCGCCTGCATAAGCGGCGGTCAAGGTTAAAACCATTACGACGGAACCGGCGCAAACAAGAGAAAGGTATCGGCATACATTCATTTTTAACTCCTCTTTCCTCATCCGGATGCGAATAATTGTTTGTATATTGACCGTTTCTGTCAAGCACCAATCATACAGACATAAGACTTCATCCCGGCTTGTGCTTGTACAGGGATGGATTCAGAAACAGCCGCATGGCAGATTCACGCCATGGTCGTACGCCATCCTGATTTTCATCAAGAACAATGTCTGAACAGGCAACACGTCGGCGCCCGCGAAACAACATGCACGCGCTGCTGCGATATTTGTCCCACAAAGGCTATCGAACTGAACGACGAATACATCCCTCAACTCAATGAAAAACGTTGCACGGGCTGCACCGCCTGTGTTCATATGTGCCCGTCCGATGCAATCAGCCATGAAGAGATTGATTCCATCAGTATTGTCCAGCAGGCGCATGAACTTGTCCGGCAGGGGAAAATCAGGCTGCGCGCCGCATGTAATGCAGTTTCCGGCGCCCCCGCTGACTTAAGCGTGCCTTGCCATGCGGCCTGGGATCCGATACTGCTGGCTTGCATGGCCGCGGAGGGCATCGAGACCCTTGCTCTGATCGGCATATATCAGTGCGCGTCCTGCCCCGCCCGGCATGGTGCGGAAATTATGGCGAAAACTGAAAAAGACTATGCTGTATTAAACAGATCGCTTGGCGTTCACCTTAAAGTATCGCGGGAAGAATCCTCGATTCCCGTTGAGCAAAAGCAGATAGCGGTTCCTGAACCCGGGCGGCGCACTTTTTTCCGTAATTTTGTTCCCGCAATGGCGCAAAGCGCGCTTCATGCAGCCTCACTAATCAATCAGACAGTCCGGGAGGGTGTCAACGAACCCGATTTAACAACTTCCGCCCAACTTCCGTATCGTCTCCGCCTGTTTTTGCGGGCATTGCCACATCTGCAAGCCAACTTCACACCCGTGCCTGATATGCCATCGATCCCCATAGGAGCCATACAGGCAAATGCGAATTGCACGGCCTGCAATGAATGCGTTGAACAATGCCCAACCGGAGCCCTTGAACTTAAGGATTTTGGAACCAACAGGATCCTTGAATTCAGCTCCGATGCCTGCATCGGTTGCCGACAGTGCGTGGGCAGATGTCCTGAGCATGCTATCGAGGCTTTACCCACGATTTCTCTACCATCCCTGTTAACACGGCATGCAAGGCCTCTGGTGATGGTTCGACCGATCAAAGTATAACGAATATGCAAACCGGTCGTAAAAGGAAAGAAAAAGATGTCCGAACAGATAATCCGTAAAATTCAATTTAAAAATCAAAAAAATGGCGAGAGCAATCCCGCCAATATACGTGTCACGGCCTTTACGCAACAGGAGCAGAGAATACGTGCGTTGAAGTCCTTGTTGACATTCTGGACTATCGCGGCGCTGTGCATCCTTATCCCCATCGCACACTTTATACTGGTTCCCGGCTTTCTCATTGGAGGCGGCATCGCGGCATCGCGGCGCTGGAAAACAGTGGAGGAAGGGATTGACGCAACAGGTTCCTGCCCCGCCTGTGGCAATAAAATCCGCATCAAACTGGATAAACGGGCTGATTTACCTCAGTGGAAGGATTGCCCTGAATGTGCGGATCCCCTTGAGTTGCTAGTTGCGCCGGAGGACGGCGAAACCTGATATCGGACAAGCCAAATAGAGAAATCTTTTACGCAGCCGCGCCTTCCTTCCCTTCCGCCTCGGTTTCACGCCAGTACAGGCCATCCTTGTGCATACGCCGGTTCCACAGAAGATAGGCCACAATAAACACACCCGCAGTGATCCCTGTATCCGTCCACGAAGACAACAGGGGCGTATGATCAATATGAGCGGCCTGCGGACTAATGATCCACATATAATGTTCAATAAAGGTTCCGATCAGAATGCTGAATGACGGGAACAGCATTAACGCGGGCGAGTGGCGCATGGCCGTAAAGATGAGCATCAGAAAGGGAATGAAGGAATTCAGGAAAAAGAACGCCCAGAACAGGAACCAGTTCGGACCATTCATCATGTTGTGATAACGCACAATCTCCTCGGGTAAATCGCCATACCACATCACCAGATACTGTATAAAGAAAAGATACGTCCAGATAATGGTCAGGGCCAGCATGATTTGCGCCAGATAATTGAACACATAATCATTAATTTTCCATTTTAGCACATCGCGCTTGCGAAGCACAAACAGCACAACAATAAAGAAAGCAAGGAACATGCGCATCATGCTCTCGAAACTATAAGGACCATAAATCGGGCTCCACCAGCGTGGCATCTGGGTCATTTCGAAATCCCATGCGATAATGGTTCCATAAATGCAGTACACAAAGGGGACCAGCAATGCGACATTTCGGAAACGGCGGCGATCCACGGGATCGGCATGCGGATACTCCTTCTTTTGCACCTTTACAAAATAACCGCAAAAACCCCAGACTGCGATAAACAATACGATTTCCCGTAAATCGAAAAAGATCGTATTATGCCAGCCATTGAGGGGCTCGCCAAAGGTTTTACCACCCATCCAGGGAAAACTGTGTGCGCCACTGGCGAGAATCACCAGCAACAGCACGAAACCCAGCGGAAACAACGATGTGGCCGAAGCAAGAAGAAAGCGCACCTCAAAGCGCCACTTGCCATTTACCAGATGCAATACGGCAGCCCAGAAAACGGCGGCAAGCGGAATATACAGAACAAACAGAAAGTTAACCATCAGTACAGCCCAGTTAGCAAATGACATATCCATGCCTTACTTTCCCCCTTCTTTTATGGTCCCGGACAACACTTCCGTTGCACGTTGTTCCTTGCTCTTGGCCGTCATCCGCTTCTCAAGTATGTTGCGCATGAAGTTCACGACATCCCAGCGTTCGGTTGGCGACATATCATAACCGTAACGCGGCATAATATAGCTGCCAAATGTGATGGTGCCCCAGATCCAGCCATCCGTAAGATCGTTCTTGACGTAATCCGAAGTCAGGTCAGCGGGTGGCGTTGCAAATACCTTCCCGACCAAACCATCGCCCTTGCCGCTCTCGCCGTGACAGGGAAGACAGTAGATCATGAACAACGCCCGCCCCATGGCAATAGAATCTTTGGTTGCGGGCACCGGATTCGTCATATTATCAGCCGCATCCCGGTCCTCTACTTTGGTCCAGGGTCCGCCCACCGGCACTGAATCCCTGGGGAAAGCATAAACCGGCGGCTCCTGCGGTTTGATGGATGGCTGATTCATAAGGTCACGCGACCAGGGCCACGACTGCGCCGTCAAGGGAAATGCCATCGGCAGGGAACAAAGGCAAACAAGCAGAAAACACTTTTTCATTGGATCACTTCCCTGATTTCCAATGCGCCGCATTTATTCAGCGTTGCACGAACTTTCTCTTTATTCTCCGGTAATATCTGAACCTCAACGCCAATTTGATCCTCACTCACCTTCTGGCTGTAATATTTCCTCAGGCGTTGCGGCATGCCGGAATAGATTAAAAATGCCACCACCGTGCTTAAAACGCCAAACAGAATGGTGCCTTCATAGACAGTGACAATATCCATCGGCAGCGGAATCACCGGTTTACCTCCCTGCGGCTGCACCGTAAACATGGCCTGCCCGGCCGCGGCGACCAGTAAAAAGGCGCAAACCCCTCCGATAATCGCGCCAAAAAATGCAAACCGATGAATGGGTTGGTGAAATTCTCCCAGTATCTCTTCCACCTCAGGATGTTCGATAGGAGAATATAACTCAATGTTCTCCACCACCATTTCCTTCAGGTCGAGAACCTTCAGTTCCGAAACCACATCCCGGGCTTTATCAAAATCCTCAAAGGTTGCAAAGAGCAAATACTTCTTTCTCCTCATGCCATCCCCCCCTCGGTTTTAATCATATCTTCCTTGATCTTGGCAAGGTCTTCCAGTTCGCTTCTCGAACTCGCTCTCCTGCGATGAAACACCATTTCCTTTACTTCATACATGGAAACGCTTGGGAATACCTTGCAAAAAATCAGAAAAAGCATGGTAAACCATCCGAAACTGGCCGCCGTCAACGTCATCTGCACCGTACCCGGCCAGACGACATTCCATGTCCATGGTTCATGATTACTGGCCAGTGACGGACTGACGATCTGGAAACGCTCCAGCCACATGCCCAGTTGAATCACCAGTGACAACCAGAACATGGCCCACATATTGTGACGGAATTTTTTAAAGGCTATGGCGAACGGTGCGACGGTCGCGCACAACAACATGACCCAGACCACCAGGGCGTACGGTCCAAAAAATTTCTGTAGCAAGACTTCTTTCTCAAACATGTCATTGGAATACCAGATCGACGCATATTCAGTCAGAGTCAAATAGTTCCACACCATGGCAATGGCGAAGGTCAGTTTTGCCGTCTTGTCCATAATTTCCGTAGTCATGTATGCTTCAAATTTAAAGATATAGCGCAGCATCACAAACAGCGTAATGATGGCCGCACATCCGGAATACAGGGCACCGGCTACAAAGTATGGAGGGAAGGATGTAATATGCCAGTCGGGCACGATGGACATGGCAAAATCCGAAGCCACGATGGAATGAACGGACACAGCCAGCGGGACCAGAAAGCACGCCATCAGCACATAGGTCTTGCGGAAGGCCATCCATTCACGGGCGCGTCCCATCCATCCCAGCGACAAGGTGGTATAGAGTCGCTTGCGCCAGCCTTTGGCATTATCCCGGCAGATAGCCAGATCGGGGATCATGCCAATGTAGAGAAACAGGGCGGAACTGGTGGCATAAGTGGTAATGGCGGCAGCATCCCACAACAATGGTGAACGGAAATTCGGCCAGATCGTGCGCTCATTCGGATAGGGAAGCACCCAGTACATATCCCATACGCGACCCAGATGAATCACCGGAAAAATAGCCGCAGTCAAAATCGAGAACAGGGTCATGGCTTCGGCGAACCTGTAGATCGGCTTACGCCAGTCCGCCTTGATCAACAACAGAACGGCGGAAAGCAGCGTGCCGGAATGGCTCATGCCGATCCAGAACACGAAGTTGGAAATATACAACTGCCAGAAATGCGGGCGGTTCAGCAAGGCTACGCCCAGGCCCTCCTGATATTGGTAGGCCTCGGCCGCGACGCCACACATCACCAGCAAGCTGCACACGCCAATCACGATCCAGAATATCTTTCTGGGACTCTCAAGGCTATTCAGCACATCCTTGTTGATTTTCGCCCATTCAATATCTTTCATGGTATGAATATCCATTCAGTCCATCCCCTCTTCCACCAGCCGTATTGGCTCAGGCCTGCGTATCGCGGACCCGATTCAGATACATCACGCACGGTTCCACATTCAGTTCCCCAAACACACGATAGCCACGAATATCTTCAGCCTTGTCCTGCTCATGCCGGTTGAGTTCAACTTCATGTTCCATCCAAAGTTTTTTAACCTTGCTGTCTTTATCCCTGAGATTTCCAAAGACAATCGCTTCGGTTGGACAACTCTGCTGGCAGGCAGTCATCAATGAACCGTCCTTCACGGAATTCGGGTGCCCCTCATCCTCGGCGGTATCCTTGGCATCACGGATGCGTTGCACGCAAAAGGTGCATTTTTCCATGATCCCTTTATCGCGTACTGAAAGATCCGGATTCAACTGCATCTCCAGCGGGTGCGGCAAATCCTTCCAGAAATTGAAGTAATTGAAGTAACGCACCTTGTACGGACAGTTATTACCGCAATAGCGCGAGCCTATGCAGCGGTTATACACCTGCGCATTCAATCCATCCGGCGTGTGGTAGGTCGCCGCCACAGGACAGACCGGTTCACACGGTGCGTGGTTGCACTGCTGGCACATCATCGGAATGTAATGCGCGCCGCGTTCGGGATAATCACTCTCTTTGATGTCAATATCGGCATCGCCATCCGGTTCGTCCCAATAACGTTCAATGCGCATCCAGTGCATGGCGTGGCCACGTCCGTAGTGATCCTTACCCACCACCGGAATGTTATTCTCCGCATAACACGCCGTTACACATGCGCCACAACCTGTGCATTTGTTCAGATCAATGGACATTCCCCACATGTAGGGGGCGTCTTTATAGTAGTCCTGCTGCCGTAAACGGGACCAGTTATCCAGCATGCGTTTGAGAGCCATCGCTTATGCCTCCTCTTCGTTGCGGTCGAATTGTTTGGCTGTAACGCTCTTGACGAACTCACGCCCGGCCTGGGTGCTGGTGTTGCTCTCCAGCACCAGATTTCCGTGCGCCAGCGTGACAACCGGCCCTCTGTCCGCAATCTTGGTAAGAGTGACCCGCGTAGCATGGGTGGCCAGCTCACCGGTTTCCCTGTCGAATTTCGGCGCCAATATCTTGTACGGGTTGACGCCCCGCCCTTTGGCATAGCGGCCATATTCGGTATGACCCTGTCCCATTGGAATAGCCAGCGCCTCCGGATGTATGCCGGGGAATACAAGGACTTTGACTTCCAGCGATCCCTGGGAGCTGGTGACTTGAACCACATCACCGGTTTCCACGCCCAGTTTCTTTGCCGTCCGGGGATGGATTTCCACCCATGAGTCCCATACTACCTCTGCCAACTGATCGGGAAGCTCCTGTAACCAGGGAAGATTGGCATGCCGGCCATCCCACAAACCCAACCGCGCCGAAGGAACCAGGTGATAGGGATACTTCCCATTCATCCCGGCATCCGCAGAAAATTCAATTATTTCGATCGTGTCTGGCAGGTTGACATGAATCGGCTTCGCTTTGGCTGTTTTGAGCTGCACCAGCCCCTGCGACAATATCCCCTGCCAGTAAGCTTCTTTCCTGGTCTGGCCGGACAATTCAGGTTTCGGAGCATGCGCAACAGCGTCACGCATGCTCCACATCGCCTCGTGGATATAATCGCGATAACTGTTCCAGTGCTTGTATTTCGAATCGAACCGTTTCAGCAGTCCCAGTAAAATCTCGCCAAACTGACGGGGTCCACGATCGCCAAAAACAGGATTCATCACGGGTTGCTGTAAATTCAACTGGCCATCCTCGGCGGCATAGGCAGGCATGTTGGTGCCCCATTCCTCAAGATAGGAATGCACCGGAATCACAAGATCGGCCAAAAGTGAAGTCTCATCCGGAAATTGCGCGAATGCCACATGATACGATGCTTTTCCGAATACGGCATCCATCTTCATAAAGTCCGGCGCCTGATACGCGGGATTGGTTCCGTAAGTAATGACAGTGTCAAAATCCCCGGATCTAACGCCATCGGAAAAATTGGATAATTCCTTCCATGAACCCATCTTTGGCGCCAGTTGTGAAAACACTTCACTAGCACGCGATTCGATTGTTTTGCCTACGTTGCCCAACATGTAATTCAACACTTGCACGGCAGCCGCCGTCTGCCGCCCGTTTTCAACACCTTCCGCGCTGTTCCCTGAAAGGAGAAGGCTGGGGCTATTCCTAATCAGCAAGCGGGCCAGTTTATGCATGGTTCTGGAATCCACACCCGTAATGCGTGACGCCTCAGCCATATCAACATCCGCAAACGCCTGAACCAGTGAATTTGAAATTTCAGGAAGTGTTTCCAACTCGTTGGCAACAATGCTGCCCAGGGCCATGGCAAGCGCCTGCTCACTGCCGGGCCGCACCGCAATCCAGCGGTCGGCATTGGCCCCTGTCAGCGTCATCTTCGATTCCACTTGCACCAGCGTGCCGCGTGGCGCATTACGGAATTTGGCATATTCACGCGCGAAATGAACCGGTGACATCCATGTGCCAAGGAAATCCGCGCCAAAAGACAAAATTAGCCTGGCACGTTCAAAATTCAGTTTTGGCATGGCATGGCCAAACATGGATTGATTCACCGCATGACCCACGGCAGGCGGCAGGGTATCAAAAACAAAAAGATTGCCCGCGGAACCGGAAGCCGCCAGGTAGGATTCAATGAGCGCACGCTGATGGCCGCTAACCGCGCCATTCAACCATGCAATGCGGGAGGATTTTTTCTTTCCCAGACGCTTGATCAGGGAATCCATGGCCTCGTCCCAGGAAACATCAAGCAGTTTGCCGCCCTTGCGCAGCATCGGCCTGGTCAAACGATCCGGATTATAATGCCCTTGCAAACCGGCCTGTCCCATCGGGCACAAGCGCCCCTCATTAACCGGTGATGCCGGGTTGCCTTCCAGTTTCAGGACCCGTCCCTGACGAACCCGGGCATGAATGCCGCAACCAGCCGGACATTGACGGCAGGTGGAAGCGTAATACATTCCCATGCCGGGGCGCACGAAATCCTGCGGGTCAACCTGGGCTTCCACCTTTTCCTTGCGAACCTCGATATCCACCTCATTGATAATATCCGTATCGCCGCATCCGCTTAAAACAAGCGCGCTACCCGCACCGCCAAGGCCCATCGCCTTGAGGAAAGACCGGCGGCTCCAGTCATGGATCGATTTATTGTGACTCATCGTCAACTCTCCTTGAATATCGGCGCCCAATTAGATATGACATTGCCAACAATCATGCGGCGCATGCACAAGATGATCCTTAATCCTGGCGGGTAAACGATCTTCCAGCTTTTTGATCCGGGATAAAGCCATGGTTTTGGGATTCTCCGAATTAAGCACGGCGGGCTGAGGATACGGCACTTTCATTACCGGTCTGTCGGTCGCGGCCGCCGGGATCATCCAGCGTTCGGCCGGGAAGGGCTTACCGATATCCGAATTTTTCTGAAACTGTTTATGACAGCTCAAACACCAGCCCATGGTCAATGGCCTGAGCTTGCGATCAACGGTCAACGTCTTGACATCGCCATGACACATACCGCACACCTGCTGTGTGGGGCGCCCATCCTTGAAAATGAAGCGCTGAATATGCCGTTTGTGTGTAAAGTAGACGAAATCCGGCATATCATTCACCTTCAGCCACGGAATCGATTTCTTCTGATTCCAGTACGAAAACAGCTTTTTGATGCGCGGTTTATTACGCACTGAAGGAATATGTTCATGGCACCCGATACATTTGGCTACGGGAGGGATGCCTGCGACTTTGCTTCGACGTGCATAGGTGTGGCAATACATACAGTTAATCTCGAATTTTCCGGCATGCCGGTTATGCGGAAAATCAATCGGCTGCGGCGCATCACTGACATCATCCGCCCATGCGCCAACAGGGAACAGAAATCCCGCAACAATCAGAAACAGTATATGTTCAAGCTTCAATGACCGAGGCGCTTTCATTCTTTGCCACATATTGGAACCCCTCTCCCTTCACATGTCAAAATATCTAAATACGCACAGGCAGTTGCGCCGACCATTCGGGATGAGAAAACTCCCAGCGTACTATCTCCTCGCGATCAGGCGCGTGTGAGCACCAAGGGTAGCCGATCCGAAGAGGGTATTATACCCCCAAAAAACTGCGGAAATTTTCCGTTCTACAGCCTCATGCCCTGTTCACCAGACCGCGCAATCCGGCAATCGCGGCGGCATAGTCCGGCTTTCCATACACCGCGGAACCCGCGACGAATGTGTCAGCACCCGCGGCAGCCACCTCTGTTATCGTCTCCACATTGACGCCGCCGTCCACTTCCAGACGCGCATCACAACCCGCATCATCCAGCATTTTTCGCGCCTCGCGAATCTTGTCCGTTACCGCATGAATATATTTTTGGCCACCATAGCCGGGGTTCACGCTCATCAGCAATACCAGATCCGTACAATGTAACACATGCCGGATCATGGATACGGGCGTAGCCGGATTCAGGCTTACCCCCGCCTTTTTGCCAAAGGAGCGTATAAACTGGAGGTTGCGTTCAAGGTGATAGCTCACCTCCTGATGGATGGTAATGTAGTCAGCCCCCGCATTGGCGAACGCCTCAACCTGAGTATCCGGATGGATGACCATCAGGTGAACATCAATTGGTTTTTGCGTGTGCGGACGGATCGCTTTGCAGATATTGTCACCAATCGTAATCGGGGGCACAAACGAACCATCCATTACATCGAAGTGAATCCAGTCGCAACCACCCTCGTCAATGGCGCGTATTTCAGCACCCAGATCGGCAAAGTCGGCGGACAAGATGGAAGGGGCAATAACGATATCTTTTTTCATGGGGCGTATTTATACACGAACGATATCTACCCGTCCAGTTTCGATAACCACCTTGCCACGGTTGCAATTTGCGACTGGCTTAACGGCCCGCCACGCTTTTTTGAGAATGCGGGCATCTGCCGGCCCAGCCCCCTCTCCAGCACGGAAGATATGGATATTGCATCCCGCCCTCGCAAGGCTGGCGCATAGCCGCCTTTAGCAGCCTCGCTATGGCACATGGCGCATACCGCCTTATAGATCGCGGATCCCGTTACCTTCCCTCTTGCGGGATCCAGGTGGCAGGATGCGCATTGACCGTCAAAAATACCCTTGCCCTGCATCACGCCCATGTGCGGATCAGGTCTTACATGCAATGTCAGCCAGGCTTGCGTTTTCCGTCCCTGACTATCGAACACGGTAATGCTTTTTTTGACCTGTCCGCGCTTGGCCGTCGTATCCACCCGGACATGAAGTGGCGTAAATGCGCCGGGTGGCAGTTCCCTTGTTTCCGGTCTGGCCGCCGTACACCCGCAAGAGGTCTCTACTTTCTCCACATGCACGGGAAACGCTCCCGTGTTCCGCAAGAGCAAGGTGGCTCTGGCCTCCTTGCCTTCCATCACCTCGCCCATATCCATTTCAGCAGGTTGAATCACCAGCGGCGCATCATCGGCATGGACGGCATTCTTTGGATCGTCGGGTAATGACGCACAGGCTGAAAATCCGGCCATGAGCACCGGGGCAAGAAAAAAAACGGCCTTCTTCATCACCCCCTCGCAAGCCATGGACGCAGCGCTTCAGGTACGGAACGCCGACCCCGCATCATCGCCATCAGTTCGTCCGGTTCGTGATTCAACAACTGATCCAGCGCCCTGCCGAGTTCCTCATCATGGTTCTCCACCACAGGCTCCAGATGTGACAGCCATGTATCCAGTTCCAGCACACCCTGCCGTTTGAGACGATAGCGCAGTTTACGGATATTCGCCTCAACGTCATCCATGGATGACATACTTTTCCGTTCCATCGCCTCTACCCTGAACTATTCATAAATCGCAGTGATCATTGCGCAGAACCTTTGTTTGCAACGGATTCCGAGGGAAGAGGCCGTAGCCGCGCCTACGGACGACCGACGAGGGATTCGGTGTGGACAAAGGAACAGGCAAGGACATGGCAGAATTTGTGAATAGTTCAGGCTACAAAGATGGCGATGTTTCATCCTGGCAATTGCATTATGAAAGAGCCGATGGCAACACTCCGGGCAGGTAAGCGGCAATCCCGCTTTAAGACCATGCCCGGGATGGAATGAACTGCATGACGGTTCCCTGAAGCGACAAAAGGGCCGCGGGCTGCCTGGAGAACGCTCGTCGGGGCAGGGCGTAAACCCTGAGGCCCAACGACCCGACCCATGCGGGGAGACTGATCGCCGCTCACAAGCTTTGCAATTGACCCGCTACTCAGCATTTTTTGCCAGTTCCGCCGCCATCCGAAAATTAAACGGAGGGATAACCCGGCATCCCCCCGTAAACCATGATCCATCACTACCCGCTGATGCAATCCGGCGCAAGGCCTTCATCAGGCCTCCTGGCCTGCTCCTTTCTTCGGCGGCGCATGTCCATCCGTTTCCGGCGCGGGCGCCCTTGGATGTTTCGGCGAACCGGTTTTTTTAGCCTTCTTTTTTTCGGAACGATGCAGCTTCTTTCCTGCCATCACCTGATCGATCTCATCATCTTCAAGCGTTTCATATTCGATCAGAGCATCCGCCAGCAGATGTAACTCATCCATATGCTTTTCAATAATATCCTTTGCGCGGGCATAGTTCTTGTCAATCAGCTTGCGCACCTCGGCGTCAATCATTTGTGATGTCTTCTCGGAAATGTTCTGGGTTCGCGTCACCTCGCGGCCGAGAAACAGCTCGGCTTCATTCTCACCATAAACCATCGGACCGAGAGTGTCCGTCATGCCCCAGACCGTCACCATCTTTCGGGCGAGCTTCGTGGCGCGTTCAAAATCATTGGACGCGCCGGTGGTCATCTGGCCCAGGACCAGCTCCTCGCCCAGGCGACCGCCCATCATAATGGCGATCTGATCCTCCAGATATCCACGATCATGGCCGTATTTATCCTCTTCCGGCAACTGTAAGGTTACACCGAGCGCCATACCGCGGGGAATGATACTGACCTTATGCACCGGGTCGGCATTTTTCAGATTCTTGGCCACCAGCGTATGTCCGCCCTCATGGTAAGCCGTGGTTCTCTTCTGCTCATCAGACAGCAACATGGAGCGGCGTTCAGTGCCCATCATCACCTTGTCCTTGGCCATTTCAAAATCATTCTTACACACGTTATCCGCACCGAAACGTGCGGCATTCAATGCTGCTTCATTGACCAGGTTCGCCAGATCCGCACCGGTAAATCCCGGCGTACCACGCGCCAGCACCCTCACATCCACATCGCTGGACAATGGCACTTGCTTCATATGTACGTGCAGGATCTCTTCGCGGCCATTCAGATCAGGACGTGGCACCACCACCTGCCGGTCAAAACGCCCCGGCCTGAGCAATGCCGGATCGAGTACATCGGGCCGGTTCGTGGCCGCAATCAGGATCACGCCCTCATTGGCCTCAAAACCATCCATTTCCACCAGCAACTGATTCAACGTCTGTTCACGCTCATCATTACCGCCGCCAATACCCGCGCCGCGATGGCGTCCCATGGCATCGATCTCATCCATGAAAACAATGCATGGCGCGCTCTTTTTGGCCTGTTCAAACATATCCCGAACACGCGATGCGCCAACGCCAACAAACATTTCAACAAAATCAGAACCGGAAATAGTGAAAAACGGAACATCCGCCTCACCTGCAATCGCCTTGGCAAGCAAGGTTTTGCCGGTTCCAGGTTCACCCACCAGCAACATTCCCTTGGGTATCTTGCCGCCCAGACGGGTGAATTTCGACGGATCACGCAGGAACTCGATCACCTCCGTCACTTCCTGCTTGGCCTCATCGCAACCAGCCACATCAGCAAACGTAATCTTGTTCTTCTTCTCCTCGTTCAGCAGCTTGGCGCGGCTTTTGCCGAACGACATGGCGCCGCCCCGTCCACCCATGCCACCGCCCTGCATCTGGCGCATGAAAAACACCCATACCGCAATCAGGAGCAGCATCGGGAACCAGGAAATCAGTATGGACAGGAAGAACGGCACCTCATTCGGTTTACTTACGTCTACTTCCACATGGTGCTCAATTAAACGCTGGGGAAGGTTGGGATCATCCGGTATCGTGACCTGGTAGGCGTGCAAATTACCCTCCAGGTTGCGGTATTGCCCGGTGATCTCATGCCCTTTGATTCTGGCCGTCTCCACCATGCCGCCATCCACCTTCTCGACAAAGGAAGAATATGACATGCCTTCGCTCCGTTTCGTCGGCTGGTTAAACATGTTGAACAGACTGACCATGGTAATTCCGATGACCAGCCATAGCAAAAGATTCTTACCCATTTACCACCATTCCTTTCAAACAATCTAATTTCCTGATTATTCCTGTCCTCTTATGTTCACTGTAGGGCGCCGCAGCAGACATTTCAAGCGTATACGGCAAAATGGACTTCAAAGATGAAGCCATGATTAAACCGGATGACCTTCTTCCCGAGCTATTCGCCGTTTACGGATGCAGACTTACCTTTACCGCGGAAAGTTGCAAGCGCCCGTCCCTGTGCGACAGGCGGCAGCGTGACAGATCAATCCCTCCCCTGCCCCCTTTGCACAACCATGACTCAGCCAGCTCGATGTGGCGCCGCCCCAATACGACGCCTTCGCCAAAGATCCTGGCCGTCATCCGCTGCACCACATACGCCCTTACGGGCCTGGGCATGCGCCGCCATATATCCCATGACACGCTCGCCATGCCATCCTCCTGATAAATTTCGGCGGCTCCGGCTTGCGTAGCCAGTTGCGCCGCAAGGCGGGAGGCCTGCGCCTGCCATCGACCAAACAGGTTTGACGGATCAACGCCGCTCTTCCACATACGCGGAAAAAGGTGACGCCGAATATGGTTCCGCATCAGGGTCGTATCCCGGTTGCTGGCATCCTCCATCCATCCGACGCCTGCCCGGATCAGTGCCGCCTTTAATGCGGATTTGGGCACATGCAACAAGGGCCTGACTATACGTAAACAATCCAGTTCCCGCACGGTCCGCATGCCCGCGCAACCGGCTACGCCCGCACCCTGCAACATGCGCATACAGACGGTTTCAGCCTGATCATCACGATGGTGCGCCAGACAGAGCATATGAATCTCCTGCACCTTCGCCCAGCACAAAAACTGTGCATACCGGGCCTTTCTCGCCACTGCTTCACGGTTGATCGCGGATGCAGCGCCAACACTGGCGCTGTGAAATTCAATACCCAGAGTGTTCATCCGCCTTCTCAGGATATCCGCCTCTCTCGCGGAATCCGTATGCCATCCATGATCCACATGCCATGCAATCACCTCATGCCCAATACTATGCAGGGCCAGCAGCAGGGCGGTCGAATCGGCGCCGCCGGAAAATCCGACAGCCAGACGCTTCGACAGCCGGGAATCCTTCAGCCATGCGGATGCATCGGGCAGAACCGGAATGGCGCCGCCAATTCGGCTGGTTTTTGTTTGAGATTCATTATCAGTCATGATGACTTCGCAAAAAGTCATCAACGCACCCACCGGGACAATCCTTCCCTGACAATCAGACGAACCGCTTCGGAAGCGGGATCAAGCACTTCGTAGATTTCCAGATCAACACCTCCCAGGCATGGTTTGCCAACGCGCACCATCAATATCGGGGCTTCCTTCGCTCCCCTGAACTCAATGGCTATCAGGTCGAAAAAACCGTCGGGCAGGCGGAAGTCCCGCAAGACCTTTTTGGCACGGGTGCGATCCACATGATATTCACGCACATCGGCCTTATGGCGTATGGATGACGTCAATTCCGTCAGCACCGAAACAGTGACGGCGAATCCGCTATTATAGAGAAGCTGAACCCGATGACCGGTACCCGTATCCACTGTTTCGACGCGTACGCCGCCCAAAGGACGCGATCCCGCCTTGCGGTCACGACAGGCAATGAGCCGCCCCGTGGCCTCATCCCGCGATACGCCCGATGCCGCCTGTGCCAATCCCCGACTGAAGGCGACATGCCGCTCTCTAAATTTCTCATGCCGCCGCCGGGCAAAATGCCAGTCTCCGGTCATCGCCATGCACATGGATACGATTGGCATATTGTTTTCCTGCCCTGTTTCCCTCATCTCCCGGTACCATTCCCATAGCTTCCCGCGAAGTATAATGGCTGTTTGAACAAGAGGAGCAACCGAGCCGCGCAGTACACAGCCTGATGCGCTAAACTCATCCAGAAAGACCCCTTCTCTGCCTTCCAGAAAATGCAAAATTTCACCTGCAAATAACTGCTCCAGAAAATTCTGCATACCTGCGCCATGCATCGCGCTCATGCCTGCCAGATAATCCGACCATTCCACCCGAAGACAGGCCTGTTTGCCGGATTGCCTTTTACCGCCATGCAGAGACTGGCTGAAATCCGGTTGTAAAAAGACGATATCCCTTTCCTTGTATGCCGTTTCCAGCACGCGATCCGCCTCCGTACCGCATCCCTTGCCCGCCAGGTCAGTCCGCCTGTCCTGCCAGCTATGTTCGGCATGACGTCTTGCCACTTCCACTTTCAAATCCTCATCAAATACCCGGAAAGCGTTCAGCGTTATCTCGTCATGCTGCCACGGCGATGCTTTTCTTAACTTTCGCCCGCCCTCAATCTGCTCCAGCAGCCATTCAGCAAAAGGATAACCCCGCAAGGCTTGCAACGGATCCAAAAGATCCTTGCATGCTTTTCCGGGTCTGGACAGCAATTGGTCAAGACGTTTGGCGTCCAGCGCCCATTGCATCCATCCTCCCTGACCGCTCCTGCCCGCCAAATCCTTGAGTGAAAGCCGGGCCCAACTGCGTTTAAGTAAATGATCGCCCATACGATCTTGCCCCAGCAAGCCCAGGATGCCTGCCTCATTTCTGGCGCCCACACGGAAACGCAACTCCCGCATACGCGGAATAATATCCGGTTCGAGGCCATAGGCAGCGATGATGTAACGCGCATCCCCCAACAATGCGTCCTCCGGCTGACGATGAAAAAAGGCCATGGGGGTCACCGGAATAATCATGGCCTCATAGGTCAAAATACGGGTAACCTCCAGATCCCTTTCAACATTTTTTTTCAGAAACCTCTGTAACGCCCAGAGATACATGCCGCCAACGACGCTCATCATCACATGATCTGTTTGGTCCGCATGGTCATCCGGAAGTTGGCCAATGGCTGTGCGTAACAGTTTAAGGATGAGGATGTTCACCGCCTGCGCCCAGGGTACAATATCCGTCTGTTCCTGTTCCCATGATTGCTGCCACAGGCCGTTCAGAACCCGGTACAGGCCGACGCCGCCCTGTTCATCCGCACACCAGTGGTGCAACAGGCGCATGGGGAGATGTGGGCAGTTCTTGCGCAGGTGGCGTATCATGGCACGGCAAGCCGCATCCGGTTGCGGCAATTGATGGGCGGACACCTCCACCTCATCAATCACATATCGGACCATGTATTCCTGTAGCCTTCGCACGGATCCCGTAAAGATTTTGATCAGATCCGAATGCATGCCGTAAGGAATATATTCCGTAGCATTCTCGCCCACCCTGTGCAACGGCAACCGCCGCGCATCCACATCGCAACGGCTGGTCGGCTCTTCGCCACGATTCAGGATGGGCTTGTACCAACTCCACCGATACTGAAAATAGTCTGACGACAACATCTTTTTTCTTCCTTCCCCTCCCTGTCATGTTTGATGCCATGAACTTACAAACACCTTTCATTGCGGGGTGTACGCACCTCCCATAGCATGCGCTTTCCATGCACACATCGCCATCACCAGGATCCGCCACCACATGGTATGGCAAGCATATAGCCCGTGACTTGATTCAAGGCAAGCAATTTCTCCGGATGCCGCCAACAGAGGTACGGTGTATTTTCCCCAAACTGGCGCGCCTTCCTGCATGAGCGCTCCGGCTGTTTGTCTCGATCACATTTGCGTAGGCCATGCGGGCCAATGGATTCTTGATGATATTAATCTGACCATCGAGCCCGGCCACTTCCTTGGCATTGTCGGGCCGAATGGCGCTGGTAAAAGCACGCTATTGCACGCCATTTCCGGGCTCATCAGGCCAGACTTCGGGCATGTTGTTCTGTTCGGCGAACGCCTGTCCAGATTCAACCGGCGCAAGCTACTGGCGCAAACCGGTTTTTTAAGCCAAAAACAGGAGGTCCCCGCCACCTTGCCGATACGGGTTCGTGATGTCGTGGCTTTAGGACTTGCTTCTTATTCCACCCCTTTGTGGAATCGATTCATGCACAAAAAAGCCGTCGAACAGGCGCTGGCCCTGACCGACACGGATGAGCTTGCCGAAAGCGATTACAGAAGCCTGTCCGGCGGCCAACAACAGCGGGTGCGTCTGGCTCGCACGCTGGCCGCGTCTCCCCGTTTGCTGCTGCTGGATGAACCCGCCGCTTCTCTGGATATGCATGCGCAGGAATTACTTTACAGCCTGCTCCGCCGTCTGTGCGATAAACAGGGCGCTGCCATTGTCATGGTTGAACATGATATTGCCGCCATCAGCGGTTATGTGGATTCCGTCGCATGCCTGAATACCCGTATCCATCACCATGCCATGCATGGGGAAACCATTCCGGAAGAAGTATGGCACTCCATGTATGGCGGGCACATGCATGTTGTAGCGCACGATTCACACTGTATCGGTTGCCGCGATGAGCATAAAAATGATAAGTAATTTCCTTGGCAGCGAAGTCATGCGCACGGCCCTGTTCCCATCCACGCTGATTGCCATCGTCGCATCCAGCATGTCGGTGATGATTCTGGCACACCGGCTGGCTTTCCTGGCGGTAGGCGTTGCCCATGCCACGTTGGCCGGGCTGGGTCTGGCCGTCGTGCTGGTTCTTCCATTACTCCCTACAGCCGCGGCAACGGCGGTGATCGTCTCCCTGATGCTGGCATCCATGCCACGCCATCGCGGTCTGAGTAACGATGCAGGAACGGGCGTACTGTTTGCCGGCGCCATGGCGCTTGGCATCGTACTCATCTCCACGACAAGCAAATCTGAAGTCGATCTGTTCGGGTTCCTCTTCGGCAATATCCTCATGGTTTCGAAGAATGACCAGTACTGGCTGATGTGGGGAAGCAGCGTGGTGATGATCAGCATGGCATGGGCTGCACGGCCATGGTGGAGCATTGCCTTTGATGCCAGGACAGCAGCCGCATCCGGTCTTCCGGTTCCTCTCTATCGGTTACTGCTGTACGCCATGGTCGGGTTGTCCGTCGTCATGTGCGTCAAGCTCGCCGGAGTCGTGCTGACCACGGGATTGCTTGTCCTGCCTGCGGCCAGTGCATGGTTCTGGGGTCGGGGCCTGTTCGGACTCTGGCTTATCAGTCTGCTTATATCCCTTATTGGCACATGGGCGGGTTTATTCTTTTCATACATGCTGGCCTGGCCGTCGGGTGCAACCGTGGTGCTAACATTATGCGCTCTCTTTGTCCTGAGTTGGACAGGATCGTGGCTATATCAAACCATGTTCAAAATTTCACAACCGAGAATATATTAATCGTTAGAGGCTCTTGCAAAACTCGGGGTGGATGATCGGCGATCCTACTTCGAGTCCGTTTTCGGGATTTACGAGTTTTGAAATTACCTCCTTGATAACCTCTCAAAGGGTTGCGTGTTCGAATGCCTTCGCCATGTAACCCAAGATCCGACATTGACATTGGATACAGGGTGTAAGCATTTGGTTTGTATGGTGTTTCAAAAAATCATGCTGTCACCTCGCTGGTGATGAGTGATTTTTTGGAATGCCAGACGAATCAAAGGGTTGCGGCATGCGCCGCATGTCAATGTCGGATCTTGGGTGTAAACAAGTCTGCGCCAAGCTTGACACACAAAGCTTCAATGACAAGGCTTCACGCCATTCAATCAGGAATATTCATATATGCCGGGATGGTGAAATGGGTAGACACGCCAGACTCAAAATCTGGTTTCCGCAAGGAAGTGCCGGTTCGACTCCGGCTCCCGGTACCATTATCCTGAGGATTTCTTGGACCGTTTCCCTGCCGCGCAGTAGATTTTCCATAAGTCCGGCAGGCTCCTGGAGCTGCCCTTTACCCACAAATCGTGCCACAGAGCCCTTGCACACGGGTCAGACCAGGGCGCGGTGCGCAGATAATGGTTATTCCATTGGCAAGCGCCGCAACGCCGGTCTGATCCGTGTGCAAGGGCTCCCTTCGGGCGAGCCATCCGCTGCGTTCCACTCTCTTGCAAGGGATACAACCATTGCTTCAGGAGCGCGCCTTGCATATGACCACCGGA
>CAYOUW010000019.1:0-20315 GCA_964407235.1 uncultured Zetaproteobacteria bacterium
ACGAATGGTTGCGTGAATGAATCAGATCATAAACGGTGAAACTTCAGTTTATGAATAGTCCAGGTTAGACTCTTGAGTAACAAAATTTGACATATGACTCAGGAAGTAATATCTTACTTTTTTCTTACATGTGTAGCAGGAGAAACTGATGAGTACAGCAAGGTTATCGAGCAAGGGTCAATTGATTATTCCCAAGCCAATTCGTAAGGCGCGCGGGTGGGATACAGGGCAGGAACTGGAAGTGATCGACACAGAAGAAGGTGTTTTATTAAAGTCCAGAAGTCCTTTCAAACAAACTTCGATGGCTGATGTGGTTGGCTCGCTCCCATATACAGGCGAACCCAGAACTGTGGTCCAGATGCATGAAGCAATCGCCAGAGGCATTAAAGCGAGGCAATCATGATCTCAGTCGATACCAATATACTGGTTCGTATTTTAACCAAAGATGATGACTTGCAATTACACAAGGCGTTGTCCCTGTTTGAAAACAATGATATTTTTATTGCTGACACTGTCATTCTCGAAACTGAATGGGTGCTGCGTTATGCCTATGAATTTTCCAGTTTCGACATCAATCAATCTTTGATGCGCCTTCTTGGTTTGCCGCAGGTTCATCTCTCCCATCCACGGCAGATGGCGGATGCGCTGGGCTGGCACAGACAGGGGCTCGATTTTGCCGATGCCTTGCACCTTTCCAACTCGCCTGTGCAGGATGTCTTTATGACATTCGACAGGCAATTTATCACCAGGGCGGGACAGTTGAATCTGGCTCCGAAGGTTCAGGCGCCATAAGCAGAATAAAATGGCGTCAAAGAATAAAAAAAAAATGGCGTCAGGCTTGACATTTGGGTGTTTTCTTTAGCACCCATGAGAATTGACCCGTTTTTGCTCAAAAAACTGACCTTCCACATGTTACCTTTGCGGGGTAGTTAATTAGCTCCTCCTACCATAACATGTAGTTTCTCACCATGAATACCCATGAGCCACCTCGGCGCAAGTAATCGGCCCGGTAATCACCGCTTGTTCTATCAGTCGCCGGAACACCAAACCGCAATTCCGAAATATGCGTCGGTTGAAACGAAACGTAAACTCTTCCAAATATGCTTGAAGGTGGGCGGAATCAAAAGAACCCTGGTGCGTACCCGGCATCCGTCGTTTAAGCTGCCCCGTTATTTTTTCTTTTCTACGTGACCGCCAAATCCGTAGCGCATGGCGGATAGCATCTTGTTGGAAAAATCGCTTTCACCACGCGAAGTAAAGCGTTCATACAGCGCCGTACTGAGTACAGGCGCCGGCGTCCCGGAGTCAATGGCTGCGATACTGGTCCAGCGCCCCTCGCCGGAATCGGAGACCCGCCCATGGAAACCGTCCAGTGTCGGATCGTCATGCAAGGCAGTCGCGCCGAGATCCAGCAGCCAGGAGGAAATAACGCTGCCACGGCGCCACACTTCGGCCACGGCGGCGAGATCAATATCGTACTGGAACGCCTCCGGATCGCGTAACGGTGTGGTTTCGGCGTTGATATCGGCGCTGTGCTTGCCGACATTGGCGTGTCGCAGAATGTTGAAGCCTTCCGCATAGGCCGCCATCAGACCGTATTCAATACCGTTATGAACCATTTTGACGAAATGCCCCGCGCCGCAGGGTCCGCAATGCAGATAGCCCTGCTCGGAAGGCGCCGGATCGCCCTGACGGCCGGGAGTGCGTGGCGCCTCGTCCATTCCCGGAGCCAGCGCCGCAAATACAGGCGCGAGATGTTGTACGGGCTCCGCCTCACCGCCTATCATCAGACAATAGCCTCGTTCCAGGCCGAACACGCCACCGCTGGTACCGACATCCAGGTAGTGAATGCCACTTGATTTAAGTTGCGCCCCTCGGACAATGTCGTCCTTGTAATAAGAATTTCCGCCATCAATGAGAATATCGCCTACTGCCATTTCCTTGCCCAGTATTTCGATGACGCTGTCCACCACCGCCGCGGGAACCATGATCCAGATGGCGCTGGGCTTGTCCAGCCTGGCCACGAGGTCAGGAAGATCGACCGCTCCGATCGCACCTTCCGCCTCCAGTTCACTGACAATCTCCGGGTTACGGTCGAATATCACACACTCATGACCGTCACGCATCAGGCGTCGAATCATCGCCGCGCCCATTCGTCCCAAACCAACCATACCGAGTTGCATCATCCATTCTCCTTACTGTGAAAGTTGTAAACCGTGACCATCCTTACTTTCGACCACCCGATCCCGTGTGTATCAGCTCGGACAAGCAACAGGAAGCGGTCAGTATGCCTGTGCCTGGATGCATCCGCAATACTTGCTTACGCCATGTCGGCTGTGCGATTCCGCCTGCATTTTCAACCCTGCGCAGCGCATTACCGGGCCGATCCTCGTAGCCTGGGCTATTCATGAGTCGCCGCCTTCCAGGCTTTCCACAATCGGGCATAACTCCAGAGATCTGCCGCGCGTCCGGAGGTGCTTGTCGTTTTGTTGACCTGTGTCATTCTGTGGCGCTGCCATCCATTGTCTGCTACGCGATGGTTGATTGGCGGCATCGCGGGCCTGGAGTCCTGTTTTTCCGTGATGATCCGGATGATGCAGGCGCGCCGGCGGCGCAGGGGGTGTGTAGAACATGAGTGAATCCGGGAAACAGTCAAACCGTGAGCAGCTTCGCGCGCATCGGCAGGTATTCTGGGATGCATGGTGGAAATTTCGGGCGGATCTGCCCCTGAATGCATTGGAAGTGCGCATTGCACGGGTGATTGACATGCATCCCGAATATCATGCGATCTTTGATGACATGGAAACATTCCTGGATCGTGATACGCAGGTGGATGACGGCATGAACCCGTATCTGCACCTGTCCTTGCATCTTGCGCTGGAAGAACAGATTGCTATCCGTCAGCCGCCGGAAGTCTCCATGTGTCTGGAGTTTCTGATGCGGCGGAAAGGTATGGATCGGCACGATGCTTTGCATATGTTGCTCGATGTGTTGGCGGAAATGGTGTATTTTTCTCAAAGAAAAGGGGGCGAACCCGACGTGACCTCTTATGCGGAGCAGATCAGGGGATTGATGCACGCATGAAAAGTATATTGATTTCACTTTTATTCTTTTTTGGGCCTGTTTTGCTGATGTTTGCTTTGCGCTATTTTGGTTTGCTGCTGCGTATCTGGTTATTGTGGCGGCGGCAAAAGCAGCAGGGGAAGGATGTCATTGATATTACGCCCCGGACGCCGCGTCCGCCCTCCCTCTGGTTTATCATCCTTGCTATCGCTGCCGGTCTGGCGGTCTCAACACTGGTGTGGCACCGCCTGACGGATGAAGGACAGCGTGCCGGTACTTATATTCCTGCGCATATAAACAGCCACGGAACTTTCGTGCCCGAACATTTTCGGGAGCGTTGATGAATGAATTCAGGCGTCGCGCCTTAGCGTTCGAAAATCTGGGTCTTGTCAAAATCTCCGGGGTCTTCAGATATTTTCCTCAGTTTCTCCCGAATACTCGTGCCGCACTTGGGACACTCATAAATATCCTGTTTTTCTTCTTCAAAAATATGTCGGCAACGCGGACATGCAATTTTTATTTTATCCATACCCCCTCCTCTTGCATGATGCGCGCATCCATGCGCTTTCATTCGGCATTGAAGTCTGAATGAGTTCAGAAAGCAAGCGCCAATTACGAAGTACGGGTATTTCCTCCAGCGAGGCATTAAAATATCTTCGTGGCGGAGCAACCCTGGTCGCCGCTACCCTGGCGCTGGCATCGGACTGGAAACGCCGTGTGGTTCCGCGTTCTTCGAGCGTGGTTGCCACGCCTCTCATTTTCACATGGCATCACTGGCTGGCGAGCATTGCCTCGTCCTGCCCGGATATGCCGGTGCCGTTAACAGCGCATCAGGAAATGCAATTATGGGAACAGGTGATTCACCACGATTTGAGCCGCTATAATTTATCGCGGAAAAATACTGCGTCGGTTCGGGGCCTGGCGAAACATGCCGCGAATGCCTGGACGTTGATACAGGATTACCGGATTGACATACAGGCGTCTGGTTTCGCCGGGGAAGAGGCCGAAGCGCTAATGCGCTGGATTGCCGCGATACAATTGAGGCTGGCAAGCAAAACATTTGAAGGACGCACGTTAAATGCCAATGTCCCAAATCTTTTATGCGCGCAACTGTCTTGCATCAATTTACCTGAAGGCCTCATCGTGGATGGTTTTGAGTCGTTGACGCCCATGCGGCAGCGGATGCTGGGTGTCTTGCAGCAGCACGGCTGCAAAATGATGCATGTACAGGAAAACGGACCGGTGGCGGAGGTAAGTTTGACGCCATGCCCGGACGAGCCCGGTGAGCGCAGGCGCGTTGCGGAACGAATTAAGGTATTGCTGGATCGGGATAAAGATATGCGCATCGCCGTACTGAGCGCCGAACCCCTCCGCGAGGCTATCGTCTTCCGGCGGGTTCTGGATGATGCGTTGATTTCCGATACGCGCCTTGATCCGGCGCGGGATATTCAGGCCGCGGCAGCCGGCGGTGACGCCTTGTCCTGTTGGCCGATGGTCGGGCAGGCTCTGCACCTTCTTTCGCTGGCCGGAAAGCAGTCCATGACGCTGGACGATTTTTCCCCCTTGCTGTTTGCGCCGTGGCTCACGGGTTTCCAGGATGAACGCATGGCGCGTGCGATGTTGGATGCAAGATTCCGCGAACGGAATCAGCGCCGCATCGCGTTGAAAAGTTTACGCAAGTCCGTAGATGTTCAGGCTTTGCCATTACTGTTATCCGTGATCCGGGCGCTGAATGACTGGAAGCCCGGCCGGCAATCCGCGGCGGGCTGGGTGAAGTCCGTTCATGCGCTGTTATTGACCACGGGATTGGTTCGGACCGGTCTGGAGCGCGGGCGGCCGAACAGCAACGCAGAAATCCGTCAGATGAACATGTTTCATGACGTGCTGACATCACTGGCGGCCCTGGATGCGGTTGCGCCACCGCTTGCCTGGGACGCTTTCCTGTCACGTTTGCGCGCATCGTGCGCTGAAACCCGGTTTAATTTTGCACCGGCATATCCAAACGTGGCGGTGATGCCGATCTACCAGGCCGCGGGCCTGCGGTTTGAACATGTGTTTGTTGTGGGCATGGATGAGGAAGCATTCCCTCCATCGGTGCGTCCGCATCCATTGTTGCCGGTTCACTTGCAGCGGGAGTACGGGATTCCGATGAGTAGCGGAGCACGGGTGTTTGAATCATCGTGCTGGCTGTGGGATCAGACGTTACGGATTGCGCCAACGATTGAATGTAGTTACGCGCGGCAAAAGGATGAGCGCGAAATGCTGCCATCGTCCTTCGTGGCCGGATTACCGGAAAAAAGCGCGGTGCAAACCATTCCATTCCCCCGCTTGCCTGAACTGGAAACATTTGAAGATGTGCCGGATACGCCCCTGTTGGCGGATGAGGACATTCATGGCGGGACATCCATCATCAAAAACCAGTCAGCTTGCCCGTTCCGCGCGTTTGCCAGACACCGCCTGAATCTCGTGGCGCTTGGCGAAACCACGCCGGGGATTGAAGCTTCGGACAAGGGTTCGCTGATTCACCTGGCGCTGGCGTTCATCTGGGGGGAGCTTAAGTCACGGACGGCATTGCTTGCTTTGACGGAGAGCGAGCGCATCGTTTTGCTGGATTCGGCGATTGATCATGCATGGCGAGAAAGCAGGATCTTCCGTGATCCCGATATACGGACCATTGAAAAAAAACGTATGCGGCAGGTGTTGAACGCATGGCTGGATGTGGAGGCAAGGAGGCCGCCCTTTGAGGTGTGTGAACATGAAACGATATACACGCCGGATCTTCCCGAGAATGACATGCGGCAATGTTCTATCCGCATCAAGGTGGATCGGATCGACAGGGATGCGGAAGGCCGCCGAATCCTGATTGATTACAAAACCGGGAAAACACAATCCGTGACCCAATGGTCGGGCGGGCGCATGGAAGAGCCGCAGTTGCCGCTATATGCGCTTGCGGCGGGGATTACCGCGGATGATGCGGTGGCATTCGCCACGGTCCGAAGCGGGGATGAGATGGGGTTCGGGGGGCTGGCAGGCGAAGATACGGGTATTGACGGAATTGCGGTTTGCGATGGGAGGTACAAGCGCCCGGAGGACTGGCAGCAAACGCTGGACGACTGGCGGGTGAACATCAACGCGCTGGCGCGGGAATTTGTAGCAGGCCGGAGCATGGTTGCGCCACGCGATCCAAAAGCCTGCGCTCACTGCGGCCTGGAAGCGGTTTGCCGCATTGAAGAAACGGGATTTGAACCTGATATCGAGGATGAAGCATGACGGTCGAGGTTCGCCGACAGGCGATTCATCCGGCGCGTTCGTACCTGGTACGAGCCCCGGCGGGATCGGGCAAAACCGAGCTGTTGACGCAGCGAATCCTGTCGCTTCTGTCCGTGGTGGATGAGCCGGAAGAAATCCTGGCGATGACCTTTACGCGCAAGGCGGCGGCTGAGATGCGGAATCGTGTGTTGACGTCGCTGACCATGGTTAAACCCAATCATTCATCTTTTCATAAAATACATACATGGAAACTCGCGCAGGCAGCACTGAAACGCTCCAGGGAGAAGGGATGGAATCTAGCGGAGTATCCCTCCCGTCTGCGTATCATGACACTGGACAGCCTGACCGGATCACTGGCGCGGCAGTTGCCGCTGCTTTCGGGTTTTGGCGAGATGCCCACGCCTTCCGGGCATACGCGCGCATGGTGCGGGGAGGCCGCGGAAAGGACCCTCAATGAAGCGGTAAAAGATGATTTTAATGCCGTGGAGTTACTGGTTCTGCATCAGGATCATCATATGGCAGGTTTAATTGATCTGATTTCCAGCATGTTGGAGAACCGTGAAAAATGGTTAAAATATATCGGTGAACATGGCCGGGATACCGGCGCCTTACGCCGGATTCTGGAAACGAACATGGCCATATTCATGCAGCAAAAAATTCGGGATTGCGATGCGATGATCCCGCTTGAAGTGAAGTCGGAATTACCATGGCTGATACGTTTTGCTGCGGCGAATGTCAGGAGCGAGGAACTGGAAGCCATGGCAGCATGGCCCGGTACGGGCATAGAGGATCTGAAACAATGGCATATGTTGGCAAATTTTATTCTGACCAACGGCGCTCAATTGAAAAAAACCGTCAACAGGAATCACGGGTTTCCACCGGAAGCAAAACGTGAAAAGCAACGCATGCGGGGTATGCTCGCATTGCTGGCTGAAATTCCTTTTGCGGGCAAGGCGATGCATGGCCTGCGCATGCTTCCGAAAAGGCCTGAATTTGATGAAGGTCAATGGAAGATTGTCGAATCCATGTTTCGTATTCTTCCGCGTGCGGTTCTGCATCTGCAGGCGGAGTTTTCTGCACGGGGGAAGGCGGATTTTACCGAAATGACGCTACGGGCGCTGGACGCCCTGAGTGACGAGGACGGCAACCCCTCTGATCTGCTGCTCAAACTGGATTATCGTATTCGACATATTCTGGTGGATGAGTTTCAGGATACGTCCGAGCTACAAATCCGTTTATTGCGTTGCCTTACATCGGGTTGGGAAGAGGGGGACGGGCGCACCCTGTTTATGGTCGGAGATCCGATGCAATCGGTCTATCGCTTTCGTAAGGCGGATGTTGGTTTGTTCCTGCGAGCGGCGGATAATCAGGCGAATCTGCCAGCCATTGTTCCGCTGCAATTGGAACGAAATTTTCGTTCAGCGCCGGTGATTGTGGATTGGGTGAATACGGCATTCAAATATATCTTTCCGGCGACGCAGGACAGCGTGAATGGTGCGATTCCCTATGCCAGAGCCTCGGCGGCGCTGAAGCGCGACGGGTGCGTCCGGATGCATGTGCAACAGGGTATGAGCGATACGCTGGAAGCCGTCACCGCGGTTGAACTGGTCAGGAAAGCGATTGAAGGCAAACAACGGGTCGGCATTCTGGGGCGCACCCGCAAGCATTTGCATGCCATCATGGCGGCATTATCCGGAGCCGGCATTGCTTTCCGCGCAGTCAGGATTCTTCCTCTGAATACAAGACCGGAAGTGCGGTCGTTACGGGCGCTCATGCGGGCGCTGTTGCATCCCGCTGACAGCGAATCATGGGCTGCCATTTTGCGTATGCCATGCTGCGGGCTGACGGCGGCGGATATGTTTGCCCTGATGGCGAACGATGATCGGCCCGTCTGGGAAATTATCCGGGATCAGAGTCAAAAGGGGGCCGTTTCACTCCTTCATTCCGAAGAAAGTCAACCTTCCCCTTTTGCCCCCCGGGATCGCGTGATGCATGTTAAACAGGCGCTGGAACCCTGCATGGGTATGAGCGGCAGGATGAACGTGCGCGATCTGGTGCAAACGGCATGGTTGCGGCTGGGGATGTCCGGAATGATGGATGAAACTGCCCGACTCAATGTGGAAACAGTCCTTGATTTGATGGATGAGATTGAAGCCGGTGAAAATATCTGCGGATGGATCAATTTCGGACGGTTTGATGAGCGCCTGAAAACATTGCACGCCGCGCCCGATGTCTCAACGGACGCCGCACAGGTGGAGTTGTTGACCATGCATGGGGCCAAGGGCTTGCAATGGGATGTCGTGATTCTTCCGGGGTTGGGAAAAACGCCGAAGGACATTGATGCGCCATTGATTGCATTTACTGAAGCATCCTCGGAGCAGGATGAAATACTGTTGATGTCGCCCAGGGCGGCGGTCCGCGGCAGGGATGCCCTGTATGAGCTGATCCGGAATATCGAGAAAGATAAGGGAGCCAATGAGTCCGGGCGGCTTTTCTATGTTGCCTGCACACGCGCGGAAACTGAACTGCATCTGCTGGGGCATGTTTCGGAGAACAGCGGGAATCCCGGAAAAAATTCATTCATGGAACTGTTGCGCCAGCATGGCGAGGGTTGCTTTGACGCGGAAATTCATCTTGTGCAGCCCGTGGAATCCGACGTGGCTGGCGGCCGCTTTCTCCTGAAGCGCATCAGGACTGTGCCCGGGCTCTCGCCTGTTGCAATGCGGCCAAACCATGAAACCGTGGCGGAATATGGGTGGGCCGGACCCGAGGCGGCGCCGATTGGCAATGCTCTGCATGCGGCGCTGCAACGGGTGGCGGAAACAGGCGTGGAGAACTGGAATGAGGCGTTGACGGATAAGGGGATCGCGTTGATGCGACGCATGTTGCTGGCGGAAGGATTGTCCGGTCTGTTGCTGGAAGAGGCAGTTGTCAGGTGCGAAGAGGGCTTGAAAAATTCTTTGCGCAGTGAAAAAGGGCGCTGGATTCTCTCGTGCGCGCATCGGGATGCGCATTGTGAATGGGCGCTTAGTTCTGAAGATCATGGTGCCGTATCCCATCATCTCATGGATCGAAGCTTTGTGGACAAGCACGGAACACGCTGGATTATTGATTACAAAACCGCTGCGCATGAAGGTAGCGATATCAGGCATTTTCTGGATGAGGAACAAAAACGGCATGCGTCGCAGTTACAGCGATACGTTGTCATCCTGAAGAAACTGGAACCGGAAAGCAAAATAAGAACAGCGCTATATTTTCCGATGCTGGATGCCTGGCGCGAATGGGAGCCGGACTCTGCCTGTTAGCCCGGGTTAGTGTAACCGAGAACCGGCGCAAGCCATTTTTCCGCATCTTCCACGCTCATGCCCTTGCGCCGGGCATAATCTTCCACCTGATCGCGGTTAATTTTTCCAACGGTGAAGTAGCGCGATTCGGCGTTGGCAAAATAAAGGCCGGAGACGGCGGAGGGCGGAGTCATGGCGTAACTTTCGGTCAGTCCCATGCCGACGTTGTTTTCCACATCCAGTAACTTCCACAAGGTGCCTTTTTCGGTATGTTCCGGACAGGCGGGATAACCGGCGGCCGGCCGGATTCCCTGATATCGCTCACGGATCAGATCGTCGCTGTCCAAACTTTCATCGGCTACATAACCCCAGTAATGATAGCGCACGTCGCGGTGCAGCATTTCCGCGCATGCTTCGGCCAGGCGATCAGCCAGCACCTTCAACATGATGGCGGAGTAGTCATCGTGTTCCGCTTTATATGTTCCTGTTTTTTCCTCCACACCAAAGATACCGACAGCGAATGCTCCGAGATGATCGGGCGCATCGGAAGAGACGAAATCAGCCAGACACAGATTGGCGCGCGTATCTTTTTTGTCGGTTTGCTGGCGGAGGAAATGGAAGCGGGCGGCGGGAGTGGATCGGGCTTCATCCTTATAGACAATGATGCTGTCATCGTCGGTTGAGACGGCCGGGAACAGTCCGCATACCGCGCGGGCTTCGAACCATCCTTCGGCAATGATTTTATCCAGCCATTCCTGCGCTTCATCGAACAGCTTTTTTGCCTCCTTACCCTTGTGCGGATCGTTCAGGATACGCGGATAAGCACCGTTTAGCTCCCATGCACCGAAGAACGGCGACCAATCGATGAACGTCCGAATGTCCGCAAGCGGGATATCCTTCAGCACATGAATACCCGGTTGTCGCGGGGCGGGAGGAATATTTGTTGCATCAAGTTTCACGCCATTGGCGCGGGCATCGGCAAGGGTGAGCCAGTCGGTTTGCTGCTGACGCCCGAGGTAGCGTTCGCGCACTGCATCATATTCCTTGCGGGTTTTCCGCACGAATGCATCCCGGTTGGCTTCGGAAATCAGATTTTGCGCCACGCCGACGGCGCGCGAGGCATCCTTGACCCAAATCAGGGGGTGTTCGTATTCCGGCACGATTTTGACTGCGGCATGCGCTTTGGACGTGGTTGCGCCGCCCACCATGACCGGGGTGCTGAAGCCCAGGCGCGTCATCTCTTTGGCAATATGCACCATTTCGTCGAGGCTTGGCGTAATCAGCCCCGAAAGGCCGATGATGTCCACCTTATGTTTTCCGGCTTCCTCCAGAAGGGTGCTGGCCGGCACCATGACGCCGAGATCAATCACCTCGAAATTATTGCACTGTAGCACGATGCCGACGATATTCTTGCCGATATCATGTACATCACCCTTCACCGTGGCCATCAGTACCGTGCCATTGGAGGAATTCTTACCCTTTGTTTTTTCAGCTTCGATGTACGGCAACAGCACTGCCACGGCTTTTTTCATCACGCGCGCCGATTTCACCACCTGCGGCAGAAACATCTTGCCGTCGCCGAACAGGTCGCCGACAACGTTCATGCCATCCATCAGCGGGCCTTCAATCACCTCAATGGCCTTGTCGAACCGTAAGCGAGCTTCTTCGGTATCCGCGTCAACCCAGGCGTCAAGCCCTTTGACCAGCGCATGTTCCAGGCGTTTGGCAACGGGCAGTTTGCGCCACTCGTCATCAGCTTTTTTGGCCTGAACGCCATCTCCGCGATAGTGGTCCGCAACGTCGAGCAGTCTTTCCGTGGCATCCGGGGATCGGTTCAATACGACATCTTCCACCGCATCGCGCAATTCCTTCGGCAAATCGTCGTAGACGGCCAGTTGCCCGGCATTGACGATACCCATGTCCATACCCTGTTGGATAGCATGGTAAAGAAACACGGAGTGGATGGCCTCACGCACCGGATTGTTGCCGCGGAAGGAGAAGGATACATTTGATACGCCGCCGGAAATGAGCGCATGCGGCAAGTGCTTTTTGATCCAGCCCGTAGCCTCAATGAAATCCACGGCATAGTTGTTGTGCTCCTCGATACCGGTGGCAATGGCGAAAATGTTCGGATCGAAGATAATGTCTTCAGGGGGGAAGCCGCACTGTTCGGTTAGAACCTTATATGAACGCTCACAAATGCGAATCTTGCGCTCATACGTATCCGCCTGTCCGTCCTCGTCAAAGGCCATGACAATGATCGCCGCACCGTATTTGCGCAGAATCCTTGCGCGATCAACAAACAGCTTCTCACCTTCCTTGAGCGAAATGGAGTTGACTACGCCCTTGCCCTGGATGCATTTCAATCCCGCTTCGATGATCTCCCATCTGGAGGAGTCGATCATCACCGGCACCCTGGAAATATCCGGCTCGCTGGCAATGAGATTAAGAAAAGTATGCATGGCAGCGACGCCGTCGAGCATGGCTTCATCCATGTTGACATCAATTATTTGCGCCCCGTTTTCCACCTGCTCGCGGCAGACATCCAGCGCTTTCGCGTAATCGTTGCTCATGACCAGTCGTTTGAAGCGCGCCGAGCCGGTCACGTTGGCGCGTTCACCCACGTTGACGAACAGGGACTCCTTACCGATATGCAACGGCTCAAGCCCCGAAAGTCGGCACTCGGCGGGAAGGTCAGGCGCTTTACGTGGCGCGGCGCCTTTCACGGCTTCCGCCATGGCCTGGATATGTTCCGGCGTAGTGCCGCAACAGCCGCCGATGATGTTTAGAAAGCCGGATTCGGCCCATTCCCTGATCTCCGCCGCCATATCCTCCGGCGTTTCGTCATAGCCGCCGAAGGCATTGGGGAGTCCGGCGTTGGGGTGGGCATTGATATGGCAGGATGCGATGTTCGAGAGTTCCTCAATATATTGCCGGAGTTCTTCCGCGCCCAGAGCGCAGTTCAAGCCGAAGGAAATTGGTTCGGCATGCGCCAGCGAATCGTAAAAGGCCGTGGCAGTTTGTCCTGATAATGTACGGCCCGAAGCATCGGTAATGGTGCCGGAAATCATGATCGGCAGTTCGCTCCCGATATTTTCAAAGTGGGATTTGACGGCAAAGACGGCGGCTTTGGCATTGAGCGTGTCGAATACCGTTTCAATCAGGATAATGTCCGCCCCGCCATCCATTAAGCCCTTCGCGGCTTCGGCATACGTTTCCACCAGCTCATCGAAAGATATATTGCGGAAGCCCGGATCATTCACATCCGGCGAGATTGAACAGGTTCGGCTGGTCGGGCCGAGCACCCCGGCAACAAAGCGCGGTTTGTCCGGCGTGGCGGCGGTGCAGGCGGCGGTGCGCGCCAGTTTTGCGCCTTCCAGATTCAGCTCGTAAACAAATTCCTCCATGCCATAGTCGGACATGGAAGCCGCATTGGAATTGAAGGTATTGGTCTCGACGATGTCGGCACCGGCATCAAGATAGGCTGTATGAATATGACGGATAATATCCGGCTGCGTCAGATTCAACAGATCATTGTTGCCCTTGAGTTCGGAGGACCATCCGGCGAATCGATCGCCGCGATAGTCGGCCTCTTCCAGCTTGTGCCGCTGGATCATCGTGCCCATGGCGCCATCCAGAATCAGGATACGTTCAGCCAGCAGTTGCCGGAGTTTCAGCGGTGAGGATAGCGGTGATGTGGATGAGGTCTGCTGGCCCATGGTGCTCCCTGATCCCGGGATCCGGCATTCAAATGTCGGATCCCGGGCTGACTCGGCTGATTGCGCCGGAAGCTATCATGGCCGGAGGCGGCTTCAAAATATCGTGGCGCCCATTCTTCCGGCGTAGCGGGCAATGCTGGATGGACCCGTTAACCGGGATTATTCATGAATCGCCGTGATGATCACGCAGGTTAAAACTTTCGGGCTCATTTCATATTGAAAAAGGCTTGATCCTTGTCCTGATGTAATGAGCCGTTTACCTTGACGACCAAGCGTGAATCAGGGTGAATAAGGATACCTCATTATGAACATATATCCGCGATATGGCATGGACCGGTCGTGCGGACCGGTTCGCTGAACCAATTGATTGGTCAAAACAAGGCTTCCGGATTTTCGTGGAAGCGCATCGTGCCGTTACTGGTGCTTGTTTCCGGTCTGACGGCATTTTTTACCCTTGATCTGAATCGTTTTTTGAGTTTCTCCGCGCTGGGAGAACATCGCGTGGCGCTGCTGGGCTGGGTTGGTGCAAACAGCTTTCTTGCTCCCGCGATTTACATGCTGGCTTATATCCTCGTGGTCGTATTTTCGCTGCCTGGCGGGGCAGTAATGACCATCAGCGGCGGGTTCCTGTTTGGTGCGATGGCGGGAGGCGTCTATGCGGTGACGGGGGCGAGTCTGGGTGCGGTCGCCCTGTTTCTGATTGCCAAGACATCACTCGGCGACTTTTTGTTAGCGAAGGCGGGTCCGGCGGTAAAGAAAATGCAGGCGGGTTTCGAAGAGAATGCGCTCAGTTACATGTTTGCGCTGCGGCTGGTTCCCCTGTTCCCGTTTTTTCTGGTGAATCTGGCGCCGGCTTTTCTCGGCGTGCCTTTGCGTGTGTATTTCATCGCCACATTTTTCGGCATTATACCCGGAACCTTTGTGTATGCGCTTGTTGGGGAAGGTCTGGGGCGTGTGTTTGAACATGGAGAAACGTTTACGCTGGCTGGCGTAATGACGCTGCAAATGATTCTGGCGTTGATGGGCATGGCCCTGTTGGCGCTGCTACCCGTAGTCTACAAGAAGATTAAGGGGAAACGTGATCCGATTGAAGGGGAGAAATGAGTGAACAAACTGTTGAAGGTGGACCTTTGTGTGATTGGCGCCGGTTCCGGCGGGCTTTCCGTGGCGGCGGGCGCGGCGCAGATGGGGGCGACGGTAGCGCTGGTCGAGAAAGGAGAGATGGGCGGCGATTGCCTGAATACCGGTTGCGTGCCGTCCAAGGCGCTGCTCGCCGCCGGAGAAAAAGCGCAGGCCGTGCGCGATGCGCGATGCTTCGGGATTCAGGCTGCCGAGCCAGTGGTGGACTGGGCCATTGTCAACCGGCATGTGCATCAGGTAATTGGTAATATTGCGCCGAACGATTCTCAGGAACGTTTTGAGGGACTGGGCGTGCATGTCATCCGCGCGGCGGGTGCGTTCGCGGACGGGCGCACGCTTCAGGCCGGAGACGCCACCATTCGCGCCGGATACTTTGTGATTGCCACGGGTTCGTCCCCCTTCGTACCGCCGATCGAAGGTTTAAGTGACGTGGATTACCTCACCAATGAAAACATCTTCAACAACAAGGAGCCGGTGGATCATCTCGTCGTGATCGGCGGCGGTCCGATTGGCATGGAAATGGCTCAGGCGCATCGTCGTCTGGGGGCGAAGGTTACGGTCATGGAGATGGCCCGGCTGTTGATCAAGGATGATCCGGAGCTGACCCAAATCGTGATCGGGCATTTGCGCGAAGAGGGTATCACCTTCTACGAGGGCTGCCGTGATCTGCGGTTTGAGAAAACAGCCGAAGGGTTTGCGGCCTGTTGCACCACGAATGAAGGCAAGCAGTGCATTCATGGTTCGCACCTGCTGATTTCCACAGGTCGCCGCGCCAATGTGGACGGCCTGAATCTGGAAGCGGCGGGTGTGAACTATTCGCCGCGCGGCGTGGATGTGGATGCGCGGCTGCGTTCGTCCAACCAGCGGATTTTTGCCATTGGCGATGTGACAGGCCCCTACCAGTTCACGCACATGGCGGCCTATCAGGCGGGTATCGCGATTCGCAATATCCTGTTCAAGCTTCCGGCGAAAGTGGATTATTCCGCCGTGCCGTGGGTAACCTATACCGATCCGGAACTGGCGCATGTGGGCATGAGTGAAGCCGATGCGGAACAGTCCGGCAAAGCGGTTCGTGTGTTGAAAGGGTCATTTAAGGAGAATGACCGGGCGCAGGCTGAACGGCGCACGGAAGGCATGGTCAAGGTGATTATCGCCAAAAACGGGCGGATTCTGGGGGCGAGTATCGTGGGTCTGCATGCGGGAGAATTGATTCAACCGTGGGTGCTGGCCATTAGCCGGAAACTGAAAATTGGCGCGATGGCGAGTATGATTGCACCGTATCCCACGCTGGCCGAGGCGAACAAGCGCATTGCCGGAAGTTATTATACACCGTCACTGTTTTCAGATCGCACACGCAGGATGGTACGCTTTTTGCTGCGGTTTTAGCCTGAACTATTCATGAATCGCCGTTTTTCTTGCTTTTTCCCCTAATTTGATCGTATCTTACGCTATCTGATTAAATGCTTGGGGAGGAACAAGTGATGAATCATATTTTTAAGCGTGCGGTTATCGCCGCAGTAGCCCTGTTACTTGCGGGCGTTCAACCGGCACATGCGGGTGGTTTCCAAATCGGCGAGATGGCAGCTCGTGCAACAGGTATGGGTAGCGCCTTTACGGCGGTATCCGACGACGCATCCGCTGCCTGGTTTAACCCGGCCGGGGTCGCCTTCATGCACGGAGTGCAAGCCATGGTTGGCAGCGATGTGATTATCGTTCCAAGTGTTGATTTCGCCACGAATTCGGCAAACCCATGGCCGGTTACTGCCTCGGCAGGCTCAAAAAGCGAAACATTTTTTGTTCCGCATGCCTATTTCACGTACACAGATGAGAATTCCAGGTTTGGTACGGCGCTCAGTATTAATTCACCCTTCGGACTTAAAACTGACTGGCCCGCGACCACGCCTTTCGCAAGCAAGAACACTTTCTCACAAATACGGATGGTGATGGTGAATCCGAGCATCATCTATAAAATAAGCGATAACCTTTCCCTGGCCGGCGGATTTGATTACGCCTACCTTAACAAGGTTCAACTTGATAATACCTTACAGAATTTGTCCGGCGATGGCGATGGCTGGGGCGGCAATGCTTCGATCTTCTACAAGGGTAACAATTTCAATGTGGGCGTCACTTATCGCAGCAGAATCAGGATTGGTATCAATGGCAGCGCAATCGCAAAGGGAGCTTTGGCCGCAGCGGGTTCAAGTTCCGCCACAACATCCATTACTTTGCCGGATCAGGTCAATGTGGGTGTCGCCTGGATGCCGAATGAGGCGTGGACGCTCAGTCTTGATGTGGACTGGGTGAACTGGAAGACCTTTGATGCCATTAATGTCCAGTATGCGAGCACCTTGTACCGAACTGTGTTGGCAGGTCTCCAGGGTGCTGTTGGAGCTCCTGCAACCGGTACGAGTAATCTTCCACAGAACTGGAAGGCAACGGTGGCTGCCAGAGTCGGCGCCGAATGGAAGTATGCTTCCAATATGAGGGCTCGAGCCGGCTATGTATTTGATCCGACGCCAATTAACGATACTAACTTTACACCGGCGATCCCGGGCAACGACAGACATATTTTTTCCGTCGGTTATGGCTACGATTTCAACAGGAAGGCAACCCTTGATCTGGCATATGCATATGTTTATTTCCAGAATAGAAATCAAACGGCTTCACCGGGGATCCCCGCGGGCGCACCCGATTCTGTGAGAAATGGCGCTTATAAATCCAATGCTCACATCGTGGTTGCTTCGTTGTCCTATCGTTTCTGAATCAGGAAAGGAAAATCACGAAAAGGGGCCTTTTGGCCCCTTTTTATTTTTGTTTTACAATCCCGCGCTGATCTTCCAGCCAGCGGGTGTGCGCACCAGGGACAATTCCTCGCGTTGCACCATTTTCCGCCAGTGACCGTCTGAACGCACCCTGAGCCGGTAGGACTGGGCGCAATCGGCATGCGTGCCGTCCACGAGGTGAATTTCACGGTTGAAGGTATGCATATCCAGCGCATCAAACCGGGCGAACATGTGAATCATTCGAGCGACGATTTCCACCTTGTCGTGACCATGGTCCATGTAATCGGGCAGGATCAGCCTGGAATATGCGCCAATATCACGTGCCGTGATGGCCGCATTACGTGCATCCAGTACGGCGTTGATGGATGCCTTGTCCGTGCTGCCGCATGCAGTAATGAAAAGGCAAAAGAAGAAGGCCAACAGCGTTATCCGGCCTGTCATGGTTTGTCGAACGGTTGGCGGCACGGAAATCTTCTCTGATTAAAGGAAACGCTCAGCTTTGCGGCTCCACTCGCTATTGGGGTAATTGTACCTCAAGAGCAGGGCTGAATTGCGAGCATCATCCGTCACGCCCAGTTTGGAGAAGGATGCCGCCAGATAATACAAGGCCTCTTCAATGACGGGCGTGGTCTGATATTTGTCCAGTACGATTTGAAAACGGTTGGCCGCGGCGACATAGCGGCGGTGATCGAAATAGAATTTACCAACATTCAGTTCATGACCGGCCAGCCGGTTGTAGAGGAACTGGAGGCGGTGGAACACGTCCCTGGCATACGTGCTTTTCGGATATTTTTTTAATAAAACTTTGAAACTCTTAATGGCCTCAAGCGTTTGTGACTGATCCTTCTCGGAAGGAGAAGACTCGCGATAGTGGCTCATTCCCAGCATGTACTGTGCATAGTCCACATTCGGATGACGTGGGTGACGCCGAACAAATTCTTTGCTTAATGTTTCAGACAGGATGTACTCGCTATCCTTATAAGCCGCGAAGATGCGCAGCAATTCAGCCTGAATGGTGTATTGGCTATAGGGGTGTTTTGATCCGAATTTTTCAAGATCAACATTGACGGTTGCATATGACCCTTTGGCCAACATCTTTTTAGCACGTTCATAATCAACTTTCGCGGTGTTGTGTTTTACGACGGGGGCGCTGATGCTGATGCATGCCGCCAGAACCAATGGAAGACAGAGGAGGATAACAGGCTTCTTCATGTCGGCATCCTATGGGGCATCGGGCAGGGCGACAACGGCCAGATGACGGCCTGACTGTTTGCCATCGCGACGCCAGGAATAAAAGTATTTCTCATCGCAACAGGTGCATGCCATTACCTGTTCGATATGCGATTGCGTGACGCCCGCGAGATTTAATTGCCGGGTGTTGATACCCGCCAGGTCCGCATGCACAGTATTTTCCGAATGATGAATGAAGCGATGTGCGCCATCGCAGCATTGGGACAGGCGTTTCGCCGTGGAGGTATCAATTTCAAAGCAGCAGGAGCCAATAGACGGGCCGATAAAGGCGAGGATTCGTGCCGGGTTCGCACCATACCGTTGCATGGCAGCAACGGCATGGATGACGATCCTCGCTGCCGTGCCTCGCCAACCGGCATGGATGGCGGCAATCATTCTCGCTGCCGGGTCAGCCAGCAGGACAGGAACACAATCCGCTACGCGCACGCTCACGGAAGCCCCGTCCATGCCAATGAGAATATCGGCATGCCTGTGATGCGGACTTCCTTTGCCATGGCATACGAGAACATGCGTGCCATGCATCTGTCTCGCCCTGTGAGGAATGCCGGGCAAACCGGCTTGACGGATCAGGAGATCCATATTGCGTGTTATGTTTTCTTCATCATCCCCCAGGCCGGAACCGGGGTTCAGGCTGTCAAAGGGAGGATGGCTCATGCCGCCATGGCGCAGACTGAATATTCCAATGGCGCCATGCGATGCCAATAACTTCGAATGCAGGAAACCTGCGTCAGGCATAGCTATGCTCCAGATCGGCGGATAAGGCTCTCAAATCCGCGGGTAATGGTGCGGTACAATGGATTTGTTCTCTTGTAACCGGATGGACAAACCGCAGGATCCCGGCATGCAGGGCCTGCCGTTGCAATCGATCAATGGCGCGGCTGGCGGCTTCAGGCACGTGCCGGGATGGATGATAACTTCTGCTATACGTTGAATCTCCCAGAACAGGATAGCCCAGATGGCTTAAGTGGACACGAATCTGATGCGTGCGGCCGGTATGCAGGGTCAGGCGGATACGACAGAAATGTCTGTCATAGCGGCGTTCAACCGCGGCCTCCGTGATCGCCGGTCTTCCACTATTCAGCACGCCCATTTTCTTGCGGTGCCGGGGATGCCTGCCAATCGGCTCGTCGATGCGGCGCGTATGCCATGCAGGCGCCCCCCTGCACCATGCAATATATTGCCGATTCAAATCATGCATGGAGAACATGTTCGTCAAACCGCGGTGAGCCTCTTCCGTTTTGGCAATAACCAGGCTGCCGGATGTGTCTTTGTCCAGACGATGTACAATCCCCGGACGTTCCACACCGTTGATTCCGGGAAGGTTAGAACAATGAAATAACAATGCGTTCACCAATGTGCCGTTGACGTGTCCGTGGCCGGGATGAACGACCATGCCCGCGGGTTTGTTTACAACCAGTAAATATTCGTCTTCAAACAAAATATCCAGAGGGATGTCTTCAGGCATGATGTCCAGTGATACGGCTTCCGGTAAATGAACGGCGAATGTCTGTCCAGCCTCGGCCCTGATGGAAGTTTTGGACAGGGGTTTGCCCACGGTATGAATAGCGTGATCATGAATCAGCTTTTGAATATGATTACGCGATAATCCGGTCAGTGCGGCCAACGCCTGATCAATGCGCTGATTGGCGTGGGTCTCATCAATAATGATCGACAGTTTATGGTTATTCAAATCCCGGCTTCACCACTATCTTTATTTCCGTTGCCTTCGTCTGGAGATGGAGTCTGTTGCGGGCTCTGTTCACCCGTCTTGCGCGGTGGGCGCCGACGCCGGCGTCTTCGGCGTG
>CAYOUW010000019.1:20415-23656 GCA_964407235.1 uncultured Zetaproteobacteria bacterium
TTTCCTTGTTTTCCTTGTTTTCCTGTGGGTCGCTGGTGGCGGGATCCGTCTTTTGCTTGCGCCCTGGCTCTTTATTGGCATCCGTTGCCTTGCCTGGCTGCTGATCCTTGTCGGGCGCACTGTCGACCGCGTCCGGACGCCTTTCGCGGCTACCGCGCCGTCGCCTGCCACCGCGCCGCCGCGCCTTGCTGCGTGCGGCAGTTTCCGTTTCCTCTTTCTTGCGGCGTTCCTCTTCTTCCTGTTTTTTCTTTTTGATGGTGTTTCCGAACAGCACGGCGCCCAGTTTATTCAGCAAGCCTTTCTTTTTTTCGCCAACGATTTTCTTTTCCGGTTCGGTGGATGGAATACCGACAATCGGCGTTGTCGGTTTGAGCTTGCGTCCCGTGCGTACGGTTTTTTTGCTTTTGATCGTATCTTCGAGCACTTCAACACGTTGCTGGCCTTCATCCACCCAGTTACGCTCGATGCGATAATGTGGAATTTCAAGGTCCGGGCGAATTTGCAGATTAATCTGCATGTCGTAATTTTCTTCAATGCGAGCGACATATTGGCGTTTATTATTCATCAAATATTCACCGACTTCCTTCGGAACCTGTACCAGCAAGGTCGGTTTTTTACCAGCTTCGGCATGGTCTTCCATGCATGTCAGCATCTGCAACGCCATGGACTCGACAATCCTCACTCTGCCCCGGCCCATGCAGCGAGGGCAAATTTCCGTTGTGGACTCGCGGATTGAGGGACGCAGTCGTTGCCGTGACATTTCCAGAAGACCAAAACGGGAGATACGTGCGAACTGCACGCGTGCCTTGTCAGTTTGGCAGGAAGTTCGTAATTCCTCTTCAACCTGCTGGCCATGCTTGCGGTTCGCCATGTCGATAAAGTCGATAACGATAAGACCGCCAATGTCCCGGATGCGAAGCTGCCGGGCGATCTCCCTGGCTGCTTCCATATTGGTATCCAGAGCCGTATCATCGATATGTTTTTTCCCTGTGGATCGGGAAGAATTAACGTCGATGGATGTCAGCGCCTCGGTCGGGTCAAAGACAATGGCTCCGCCTGAAGGTAAACGGATTTCCCGCTCGTGAATTTCCTCACATTGATCTTCGATGCCATAATGCCGGAACAGCGGTTTTTTACCACGATATAGCTTGACCAGTTTTTCCTTGCCGGGAAGTACGGCATGTACGAATTGCTTGGTGCGTTGATAGACATCATGCTGATCCACCCATATTTCGTTGATGTCGTCGGTAAAATGGTCGCGGATGGCGCGCGTGGCCAGATCGCCTTCCAGATAAATCAGCGAAGGGGAGGGGGCGGACTCGCTCTTGATACGAATTTCATCCCAGAGCCGTTGCAGGTAGGCCACGTCGCGTTGCAACGCCTCAAGTTTCTGATCCTTGCCCGCCGTGCGTACGATCAGGCCCATATTTTCCGGTACGCTCAACTGTACCAGAATTGCTTTGATGGCGCGGCGATCCTCATCCTTGAGCTTACGGGAAATGCCTCCACGCGCGGCGTTTGGACTCAGGACCAGATAGCGTCCGGCCAGCGATATATAGGTGGTAAGCGCCGCCCCCTTATTGCCACGCTCCTCCTTGACCACCTGTACCAGCACGGATTGTTTGGGAGCCAGAATATCCTGAATATTGACTTTGCGCGGGTCGGTATTTTTGTCCACCCCTTCCTTCCAGTAATCCGGATGAATATCGTGCAGGGGAAGAAACCCCTGGCGGCCCGCCCCATATTCGACAAAGGCGGCCTGCAGGCTTGCCTCTACTTTGGTGACTGTTCCCTTGTAGATATTGCTTTTGGTCTGGACCTTATGCGCGGACTCAATGTCCAGTTCCTGTAAATACTGATCATCAATGATGCTGACCCGGCTCTGTTCCGGATGCACGGCATTGATGAGCATGAGTTTCTTTTTCATGCTACATCCTTATGCCGTCTGAAGAATCTACCTGGATAATCCCTTACAGCCACCCGCGGGTGGTCGTGCATTCTCTTCTTTATCCCCCGTCAGGCGCGGTTAACTTTTTTGCCCTGTCGGGTACGAAACTTCAGACGGTCTCATTTTATTTGCAGGCTCAACACGAGGCAGATGCCAGCGGAAATTCGCCGTGGTCTGCGCTACTCCTGCCCGTTATATTGTCGCGGTTCACGGCTTGATCACCGCCGGCTGCGTGATGGTTATGCAAGTTTCATGCAAAAGAACATGCGCATATGGGCAAACGCGGAGCTACTGCTGGCCGTGGACACTAGTGCAGAGGGAGGGGGCTTGGCAAGGGAAAAGGAAGATGACAGCCGTATTGTCGTGGATACGGAGGAGGCGGGGAGCCGCCTTGATCGCATACTTTTACGTCGGCTTGGGCCATCATTCAGGCCCTTGATCATGCGCCTGATCCGGCGTGGCAACGTGCGAGTCAATGGCAAACGGAGCAAGCCTGATACCCGTTTGCATCCGGACGATGAAATCTTCCTGCCAGCCAGCCTGCGCCAGCCTGACGTGGTTGTCGAGACGCAAGCAGCGGCCTTATTCGTGCCTGCCGCCATGCATAGGCTGAGCATATTGTTCGAAGATGAGGATCTCCTGGTTATCGACAAGCCGGCAGGTGTGGTTGTGCATGGGGGAAGCGGTCATGGCGCGGGCGTAATCGAGTATCTGCGCGAATCCATGTCCCTGAAGGAATTGCGTCTGGCGCACCGCCTGGATCGGGACACCAGTGGCTGCCTGCTAATGGCGAAACGGTTGTCCGTGCTACGGGTGTTAACCGCGGCATTCCGTGAACGCAGCGCCCATAAGACCTATCTGGCGTGGGTCGCGGGGCACCCGTATCCGCATGCCGGCCGTATGCGATCAATGCTGGCGAAGGGCGTGCTGCGGGGCGGCGAACGCATGGTTGTTCAGGATGCGACGGGAAAAGAGGCCGTGACCGATTATCAGGTCAGTATTCTGGCCGAGTGCGAGGGCTGGCGGTTTACCCTGATGGCATTGCAGCCGGAGAGCGGACGCACCCATCAGTTGCGCGTGCAGTTACAAACTGAAGGGCACGCTATCCTCGGGGATAGAAAATATGGGTTGCGCCAGGACAATCGTCGTTTCCACGACATGGGCGGCAGGGGTATGGCATTGCATGCATGGCGCTTGCGATTTGAGCATCCCGTCCGGCATTGCATGGTCGAGATACGCGCACCCTGGCCTGCCATGTGGACAAAGGCTTTCCATAATCGCCAGAGAATACTT
>CAYOUW010000020.1:0-23217 GCA_964407235.1 uncultured Zetaproteobacteria bacterium
AACAAGTCCATAAATTTAACCAGCTTCGGGTACGGTGTCTGATGCATGCGGATCAGCAGTTTCTCGCCACCACCCATGCCCTGTTGCGGTTTAATCCGGGTAATATACTGGCGCACCCCGCTGGTTTTCGCGACCTGTTCAACCATCGCAAGGGCATTGCGCTTTCCAATGGGTTGATGCACCCCCTGTTGCAGACGATCCGCCAGTGTTTTCGCCTCGCGCAACTGATCCCGCAATATCGGCATGGCATCTCTGAGTGCATGACTTCTGTCCATCATGGGTAACCAGACGCCATAAACAAACAACAGGACGGGGACCCCAATCGCGGTAACTATCAGCAGAGCTTGTTCGCGTGGTAAAAGACGCTGGTAACGCGGCAGCAGCTCTTTTTGCCAGAGATCGCGGATGGCTTGTCCAAACTGCGTCATCTGCGAAAAATTCATATCCATTGGATGCGGAAGCGCACCTGCTTATCAGCAAGTTCCGTATCTTTCACCTTGATCCGATGGCCCAGAATGGATGACAGCGTATCACGAACACGATTGACCGATGCAAGATCCGGGACAATGCCGGATAGCCGCATGACCTTTCCCGTGTACTGCATACTGACGATGTGCAAACCTTTGATTCTCTGCTTCAACTGCCCCACCGCCCGAAGCTGGCGCAGGAAAAACCAGGTATCGGACGCGGTCTCGCCATTCACTGCCTTGCGCAACTGACCTAGCGGGTCGAGCATCACTTTTTCATCCGGTAATCCACGATGAAATGCATCCTCTATACCCGCCTGCATATCCGCCTGCTCCGTGTGCATCTGATGCACACGGTAGAGATTGCTTCCCAACAACATCAATAACAGCATGGCGGCAAGCACTGCTGTTCTACGCCATGAGTGCAACTGCTTTTGCCAACTGCCCGACGCCGTCCATGCGTCATGCCTGAAATTTGGTCCTGAATCCACGCCTGCGTGCCGAGCGGCAAGACGGGTCGCGGTAGCGCGATCAGGCAGCAATTCAACCCCTTCGCCTCGCCAGTCCACATCGGATACCAGTTCGGCTTGCCATGTCGCATCCAGCCGCCCATAAACAGGCATGGCATCCAGGGTAAAGCCCATCGCCAGCACCGAGCGCATAGCATCTTTGGCCATGGCTGCACAGGTACAATGACTCGTCAGATTGATACGGCGCATGCCGCGCCAGACGCCTCCATGATAAACCCCCGCGAACAGGCCTTCGGTATCGGCATCGAATACGGCGAAATTGACTGCAGGCTCTTCCGGGGACAACGCAGTCAACCGCAGCCATGCATCCACGCCCACAAAACGGCAGGCCTGCCACGCCGCGTCTGCCGCAAGGCTCGCCTGGACGGTTACCGGCAAGCCAAACACCAATCCGGCCACGCCACCCTCCACCGCTTCGGCCCGCCACGATAGCCACCATTCATCCGGCTCAATACCCGCTTGCCCGGCCAGTTCCTGACCGAGAATGTCCATATCCAGTAAACGCGGATGAGTCAGCGGTAACGAGAATGGCCGTGACAACAGGTGTTCGACGGGCCATATCAGCATATCCGGTGGAGATTGATCCGAAATCCATGAAGGAGCGGCTGTCTGCCCTGATTGCACGCCACGATCGTCATCTTGCTGTTTTGGCCGGGCATCGTGCTGGTTCGCAATCTCTTCACCCTGCGCATCCCACGCATACAGCCGACGGCCATTCCAAAATGCAATACTCATTGCCATGCCGTCATCTTGCGTCGGGCCAGCACCTGCAATTTCTTTCCTGAACGGCTGATCAACATTTCTTCTCCCCAGCGTACGCGGCCAAAACGGGCCTCGGACCGAAGCAAAAAAGCATCGCTCACCGTACTCAGTCGAGCCGGATTGATACGCCCGGCCCAGACGAAATACGGCTTTTGCGAAGACCATTTCGCTACCGTGCGCCAGGGCGCATCCTTCCTCTGTGCGATCATTCCGTCCACATCCCGCTCGGGAATGTCCTTTGCCAGACTCATCAGCACATCTTTCCCCGCCGTGTTGATATTCACCGGCGTGATACCCTTATGGGGCCGCGCTATCGCCACCCGCCGCAGTTGATTGAGCGCCTTCCGGTTAAATCCCCTGATCAGCAGTACCTCCCGCAGGTTATCCAGCGGCGCATTTTTAACCCGCCAGGGTTTGCCCATATAGGCTATATCCTCCGCACCGCCCGAACCATAAGGCCTATCATCCTTGTCCATCCAGTCCACCAATGCATCGACCAGCGTCGTATCCAGCCCCAGCCGTACGAATAGCCGCCTGACAATCATCACGGCCCCGGCCTGCGCCACGCCATTGCCATCCACCAGATCATCCAGATTAAAAAAACGATTGGCATCCACGATATGTCCGGCAACCACCCCGCCATCCACCGGGAATGGCAATGTTCTTGTCGCCCAGTTTTCATCCAGGCTATCCACACCGGCATCGTCTTCCCGCAATACCTCGCGGCCAAGTTCCAGGCCTGATTCCGCCGCCAGCATGGCTTGACTGACCATTTGCATGTTCTCGGCCCGCCGCAGGGATATCCAGTCCTCACTGGCGCTTTGTACGGCCCAAACCGTCACCAGGGCCACCAGGCCAAGCACCAGTACCAACGCCACGCCGCGCTCTTTCTCTCGACCTGCCGCTGCGTTTTTACTCATGCGGGAGGCTGGCTTGCCAGGAAAATCGGCAGAATAAGTTCCCGTTCACCGTGTTCATCACGCCAGCGCGCCCGTAATCCACGCGGCAGCTTTCCGGATTCCTTCGCATCCCAGGCATCATGCCATTGATTATTGTCATCCAGCGCCTGCACCCTGAATGATTTAACCTTTCCCATGTCCCAGCGCATCGGCTGCCCTCCGGCGCGTTGCCACGGCATGACGGACTCACGTACCAGTGCACCCTTATCCTCATCAATGAAGTAATGCACCTGAATCAGGGCAGGACTGCTCACATCCGCGACCAGCAGCCAGATCTGATCAAAGGCGTTGCCACCCCGTTGAGCAGGTACAATTTCCAGCACTTGCACGGTTTTGTCCGCCGAACGGGCGAGATAATCCACATCCATGCGCAACCTGCGATCACGCTGATAGGCGCGTTCCAGTCCGTCACGCACTTCCCGTAATTGTTGAAATCCTTCCCCGGCAGGCTGAATCGCCGCATAAGTCACCGCTGCAATCAGGGCAAAGACGGCCAGCGCCACCAGCATTTCCAGCAGTGTGAATCCTTTCATGGCGTGGTCCGGTAGAGGAACAGCGTTACAGGCGGTTCGCCGGGAGCCGCCACCTCCATATTCTGACGCACAAAACCTGCTCCCGCCGTGCGCTGCACGGAACCATGCCATTGCAGCGTGACGCCCTCCATCCGGACCTCTCCGTGCGTATCCGTGTCGGACACGCCCGATTGAAGACGCTGCGCTTCGAGTTGGTTCACCGCCGTAGACAACGCCAGCGCATGCAGGGACAAATCCCGTTGAATATCCGCCGATGCGCCAACCCGGGAAATCAGCACGACCAGCGCCGTGGCGGCAATGGCCAGCGCCACCATAACCTCCAGCAGGGTAAAGCCATGTTGTCTGTCGCCCCGTCTCATCATGGCGCGGATGCCACGACATGGATCCCGTTCGGTCCCGGACGCAATTGTATCCGCAATTGGCCTGATGCCGAAGCCAGGGTGACATCCGCCAGCGTCAGCATACCGTCCGGGAACAACGTTACGCGCCCCAGCGGCGGATGATTGTCTGTGGCGGCGCTCTCCGCTTGCGGCAAGGCGTCCTGTAATTGCACGGATTCAATGTAGACGCCTTCCGGAAGCGTATGTGGTGCGAAGGGTTTTTCATGCATGGGCCGCCATACGCCTTTGGTGTTCGGTATTTCAAAGACATACCGATTCGCATACGCCGACCAGCGCAGGGGAATATTTCTCAACTGCGCCTCTTCCGCGGCCAGATGTAATACCTGCCGTAAATGGCGTCCTTCATCCGCCATCCTGGCTGACGGCGGTGAAAATACGTTGGGTAATACCAGGGCGCTTACGACCGCCATAATGAGCAATACCAGCATGATTTCCAGCAGGGTGAAACCTGCTTGAGACAACAGAATCTGTCTCCAATACGCAAAAACTTTCTTTTTCCCCCGGATGCGTCCGAGAATCAAGACCTGATCGAAGAAGCTACTTCCAATTACCAATATCGGCATCAAATCCCGTACCGCCCGGACGCCCGTCCGCGCCATAGGAGAGTAAATCAAAATCGCCGTGAATGCCCGGCGACAGGTAAACAAAATTATTGCCCCACGCATCCTTGGGAAGACTATCGATATACCGTTTGCCACTTTTCCCGGGTCGCGTAAGGGAGATCAGGCCTTCGCTTGTGGTGGGATAATGGCTGTTATGCAAGCGATACAACTTCAGCGCCTGGGCGATATTGGACATCTGGGCGCGCGTTGCAGTCACCTTGGCTTCATCCGCCCGTTCGATAAAACGGGGCGCCACAATCGCCGCCAGTATGCCGATAATCACCAACACCACCATGATTTCGAGCAGCGTGAATCCCGCCTGCCCGGACGTTCCCTTTCCATACTTCATTACCCTCACCTCCCGATCCAGAAATCATTGCGCGAAAGCGGGTCATATGAATAAACCTTCCCGTCAACCCGCACCCAACGGGCGCGCCTTAAATCATCGCCCTCGTGAATCAGCCGACCCAGCGCCAGCCACGAACCCACCAGAAAACCATGCCGCGCCGCCGCCTGTCGGGCATACAGCGAACACACCGGGTACGAGGGGCAGGCTTTTCCGTCCATCGGGCCGATGATATGCTGATAGAAGCGCATCGGAAACGCAGCAGGCGTTTCCACCGGCAGACCCAGACGCCCCCATGCCAGCGACATCAACAGGCTTCCCGTAGCCAAACCAATATATAGCACAACGCCCGTTCGCATCACCACGGTCTGCCTGGCAATCCGGTGAATTGCCACAACCCCTGCCACCATGTCATATAGGTTTCCATATTCCCCCGTTCGGCCAGCGACACAGCGGAAAATACCGTGCCGGACCACAACCACAGCGTCAGCAGACCAAAAAACACCGTCACCGGCCCCATACGCCGTCTCCATGCCCAGAATGTCAGTATCAGCATGGGCCACACCAGCATAGCCGCAACCCGCGCATCATGCCATCGCTTAAGCCATGCGTGCCCGGAACCGGGAAACAGGGTTGCAAGCAGACCGGGAATCCAGACTTGTGTTTTTTTCGGCTCGGGGTGGGTGTGAATATATTGCTCAACCAGTCCCGCATGGATGGAATCGGATGCCAGCAAGGGCTTTCTCGACTGTTGCTTTCGCATATCCAGCAAGGCTGTAGCGGCCAGCATCCTTTCTCGCCAAATACTCCGGACATGTAATACCTTCGCCGCGCCCGTCAGCATCGCGGCAGCCTTGCCATCATGTCCCTGCGCCGCCAATTGCATTGCCTGCCGGTAAACATCCCGAGGCGAGGCGCCGGCCTGCGCCGTCGTAAAGAAAGCAACCATTGCGCATACGCCCAATGCGCAGAACACGCATGTTACCTGAAACACCTTTGTCATACCAAAACTGTAACCTGCCCGCGCCAGAAGTCATCCTGATGTTTACGTTTGATTCGATACGCAGTTTCCGCATTTAGACTGCATTATTCATGAATCGCCGTGATGCTTGCGCCTGCCGCACGCAGGCAAGGGCGTTATATTCACCGCACCAGTTCGTTCATTTCCATGATCGGCAGCAGAATTGCCATGGCCAGCGTACCGACCATGACGGCCATGACCATCACCAGCAACGGTTCCAGAACGGTAACCAGACGTTTCAGGTTACGCGACGATTCGGTTTCATAACTCTCGGCCACGCGCAGCAACATGGTATCCAGCTTGCCGCTTTGCTCCCCTACGGCAATCATGCGTACGGCCAGATGCGGCATATAGCCGCTCTGCGCCAGTTTCGATGCCAGACTCTCTCCCTCGCGCAGGGAATCGCGAGCTTCCATGGTGGCCCGCCGTATCGGCAACATGCCTACGCTTTGCGCCGCGATTTGCATGGCGGACAGGACAGGAACGCCACCTGAAAGCAGCATGCCCAGTGTGCGGGCATAGCGTGCGGTCTCAATCTTTCGCAGTAATGTCCCGATACCGGGCAGTATCAGCAAAAACCGGTCTTTGGCATCGCGCACGGCATCCCGACGGAGTGCCAGCCGGCATGAGAACACCAATGCAAACAACAGCAGCAGTATCCATACCCCGTATGATCTCAGGCCCTCGGAAAGGCTAATCAGCACTTGCGTCAGCCATGGTAAATGGCCTCCCGCACGAGCGAATACCCCGGCCACCTGCGGCACCACGACGGTGAGCAGAAACACCATGACCAGTATGCCGAACCCACTAATGATGAGAGGGTACAGTACGGCGGAGAGAATATCCTGATGCAGTTGCTGCCGATGTTCCAGCAAGTCGGAAAGTCTTGCGGCCACGGCGTTCAGTTGCCCGGTCTCCTCGCCCGCCGTTACCATATTGCAAATCGTATCATCGAAGCCCTGCGCAGCCATTGCATCCGCCAGCGCATGACCCTCCAGAACCTGTTGCCGCAGAGACACAACGGCCTGCGTGGATCGTCTGGATTCCATCCCGCCGGCAATCGAGTCCAGAGCTTCCACCAGGGGCATGCCTGCATCCAGCAGCGTAGCCAGTTGCTGGAGAAAGGTGACGGTTTCCGCCTGATTTAACCCGCGTCTCACCTTTCCGCTATCGTGTGATGCTTGTGAAGCGGCCCCCTCCAGTCTCCGGGGTATCAGCCCCTTTGCCTTTAATTGCGTGCGCACATCCCGCTCCGACGGCGCTTCGATTTCTCCCTTTCTGGTCCGTCCGCGCGCATCAATCGCTTCGTATGAAAACAGGCTCATAGAAAAAAGAATGTAAAGGATGGAGTCACAGGCCAGGGACGCAAAAAAAACTGACTCCTGACCTCTAATCCCTGACCCCTGATACTCACGCTTCCACCACCACCGTATCCTGCCGCGTCACCCTCAGGACCTCATCCACACTGGTGATGCCCACCGCCACATGTCGGGCGCCATCCTCGGTAAGGGTGTTCATGCCTTCCGTCTTTGCCAGCCGTTTGAGCGCCAGCAGCCCCTTGCCATCGTGGATGGCCCCACGCATATCACTGGAAACCCGGAGCATTTCAAAAATACCGATACGCCCCAGGTAACCTGTCTGCATACATAAATCACATCCCTGTGCTTCATAAACCTGCGTCACACCGGTAAAGATGTCGGCATTCACGCCCAGCGCTTTCCAGTCCGCTTCCCGCACTTCCCTGGCCTCCTTGCAGTGCGGGCATAATGTCCGCACCAGACGCTGCGCCTGCACCATGAGCAGTGAAGAAGCCACCAGATACGGCTCCACCCCCATATCCTGCAAACGCATCACGGAAGTCAGCGCATCGTTGGTATGCAGGGTGGAAAACACCAGGTGTCCGGTCAGACTGGCCTGAATGGCAATCTCGGCGGTTTCCAGATCACGCATTTCACCAATCATCACAATGTCGGGATCCTGGCGCAGGATGGAGCGCAGGCCCGTCGCGAAATCCAACCCGATTTTGGGTTGCACCTGCATTTGACCCACCCCATCCAACTGGTATTCGATGGGGTCTTCAATGGTAATCACGTTGCGATTTTTGCGGTCCACATTCATCAATGCCGCGTACAAGGTCGTGGATTTACCCGAACCCGTCGGTCCGGTCACCAGCACGATGCCATGCGGCGCCGCGACCACGTCCCTGACGATATTCAGATGCGGCCCGGCCATCCCAAGCTCCTTTAAAGTCAACAACTGCTGACCGCGGTCCAACAGGCGCATCACCACCCGCTCGCCATGAGCCGTAGGCAACACCGACACGCGCACGTCCACTTCACGCCCGGCCACACGCACCCGGAACCGCCCATCCTGCGGATGCCTTTTTTCGGCAATGTCCATACCGCTCATCACCTTGATACGGCTGGTCATGGCAGCCTGAACGCCCTTGGGCGGCGTCACCGCCGTATGCAGCACCCCGTCCACACGGAACCGCACCAGCACCTCATTCTCAAACGGTTCAATATGAATATCGCTGGCCCGTTCCTTCAATGCTTGCGAGATCAGCGTATTCACCAGCCGGATGACGGGCGCTTCGTCATCGGCATCCAGTAAATCCTGCACCTGTTCGATTTCGCGGCTTAATTCTCCATCCGTACCAAAATCCTCAAGCATTTGCTCGGCGGAGGCGCTTGCCATGTCAAACACGCGATTGAGTTCCAGAAGAATTTGATCGCGTGGCGCCAGCACCGGCGTAACCTCGGCATCCAGATCACGCCGAATATCATCCAGCAACGCCCATGGCCAGTCGCCCTCTTCCGGCACGGCAACGGGATTTTCTCCATCACCCCCGGAAGCCAGGATCAATACGGGGCCTGAACGCAGCACCGCCAGCGAAAAACGGAGCGTCCTTTCGACATCCACTTGCCCCGCTTCAATTCTGGCGCATGTTCGCATAGCCGGCGCTTGCGCCTCATCCGTCACGGCGTGGCAGGCAAAGCTTCAGAATGACCGGAAGGACGTTCCGAAGGCGCAGTCTCACCTTCCTTCCGGGAATGCCCGTCCGGCGTTGTATGGAGGGGATTCATACTTTCAGGCAAAGTCTCTCTCTTCTGTGGAAACAACACCGTCCCTTCATATTTCTGATGCCTGTAAATATCCTCGATACCACGATATTTCTCTCCGGTAATCACATCAATATCATGCCTGCTACGGATGATATGCGGCCGCAGGAAAACCATCAGATTGGTCTTTTTATGGGTGGTTTCGGTGAACTTGAACGGCTCCCCGATGATCGGAATCGTACCGATGCACGGCACGCGCTGGACACTGACCGTAGCGTCATTGCGCATTAGACCGCCCAATACAATAATATTACCATCGTTAGCCAGCACCGTGGTCTTGATCGAACGTTTGTTGGTCACGATATCTCTTGCTTGCCCTTTGCTGGGCTCCACGCTGGAAATTTCCTGAAATATTTTCATCCGGATGGTGTCGCCCTCGGATATCTGGGGTGTTACACGCAGGATCAGACCAATATTCTTCCGCTGGATGGTCTGAAAGGGGTTGGCCAGCCCACCTGTCGTTTGCTGTGAACCCGTGAGAAACGGCACATTCTGCCCGACAATGATCTCGGCTTTTTCATTATCCATGGTCAAAATATTGGGCGTAGACAAGACATTGGCGTCAGTATTGGTTTCCAGGGCGCGCAGCAAGGCGCCCAGATTCAGGAACTCCTTGCCAGCGAAAGTCACCGTACCACTTACCAGGCCCACCGCCAGGCCATTGCCAGGATTCAACGGATTGGCGGCTATCGTATTGATATTGGTGCCAGCCTGATTGGAGAATGATGTGCCGCCGATGGCGTGGCGTCCCGGGCTGACGATATTACCAAGGCCTCGAAACTCCATGCCAAACTGCTGCGTACCACTGACTGCAATTTCAACAATCAACGCCTCAATCAGCACCTGCAGACGACGGATATCCAGTTTGTTGATAAGGACGTTTAACGCCTTGTGATCCGCGAGATCGGCCGTGACCAGAAGTGCATTGGTCGCAGGATCGGCCACCACCCTCACCTCGCCGGAAAACATACTGCTTCTGCTGCCGGACTTTATGCTTTTCTGTCCGGAAAGCAGGCTATTGATCACCTTGGCCATGTCTTTGGCATCGGCATTCTTCAGGTAGTGCACCTGCAGACCGCTGCCCCTTAGCTTGAGTGATACATCCAGTTTGGACACCACGGAAAAAATTCTTCGCATCGCGGTGGAGGGCGCTACGACCACCAGTATATTTCCGGGATTATATGCAATGATTTTTATACCTCCCGTCGCTGCCAACACGGGACCTGTCTTGCTCCTGTAGAGGCCTTGCAAGGTCTGCGCCAGTTTGTCCGCTGACGCATACCTGAGCGGAATGAGGCGTACCCTAACCGGTTCGTTTACATCCAGCGCATGTACGATACTCAGGATTTTTGCGGCATTACTCTTCGTATCGGTTAAAATCAGGAGATTGGCCGGAACATAGGCCACAAGGTTGCTGCTCGGCGATATCAGGGGGCGCAGTACAGCCACCAGTTGCTGCACATTGGCGTGTTTAAGCGTAATGATTTGCGTCATCAGCGCATCACTACCACCCATAGCACCCTTGCTTCCAACCGGTAATCCCTTTTGTTTACCTTCCGCAATGGGGATAATCTTGACCACATCGCCGCTGGTCACTGCCGTATAGCCATTTATTTCCAGAATGGAGAGGAATACCTTATAGGCGTCCTTTGCCGGAATCGGCGTGGGCGATACAATGGTTACTTTACCTTTTACCCGATTATCAATCAAAAAATTCTTGTGAGAAAATTCTGCTACGAATCTGATGACTGAACGAATATCCGCATTGGCGAAGTTCATCGTCACTCCGGCTGCATGTGCTGTTTCTGCAAGGAAAAACAGACACATCATCATGCCAGCCATTGCCACCGTGTATCGATTTAAACGGCGCATTGTCATCTCCATTTAGCGGATGTTGTAATTCAAGGTTTGCGGCTGCCCGTTCCGGAGCAGTTCCACCGCCACGCTGGAGGCATCTTTCAGTTGCTGATACATCGCCATTGCCTGACTCGGATTTTGAATTCTAACTCCGTTCACCGTTTGTACGATATCCCCGTTTTTCAAACCGATACGATCATACAGGCTTCCCGAAACAATTTCACCCAGCCGAAACCCGATATTCTTTCCTCCCTGAATTTCCGGCACCACCCGCGCCTGAGAAAGAAGCCTGGGGAAATCATTCAGCTCGCGGTCCAGTGCGATCCGGCTGATATTCCGGTCGCGGACAGCTTTCGATGCGCCTGAGACGACAGACGGCATGAATGGCGCCGGAACGCTTCCTGCTTTTACACCCGCCAGCATCAGCACCTCCGTTTTATGACCCGCTTCGATGAAAACCCGCTTGCTTTCGACCCTCTTAAGCTTCACGCCCGGCAAGATACACTCGTCAACATGAAAGACTCCCGGCTTCGCACCGGGTCGGGGCACAATCATGGCTACCGAGTCCTTGCCCGCTACCACGGTTCCCTGTAATATCATAGCGCGACGGCTTGGCGCCACAACCCGAATTTGCCTTACCTTCATATCTGACGTTTTCGTCTTCGACTTTCCGAAAGGCGCCATGGCCAGTAAGGCCCGGACTGATACGCCAGAGGCGTCGCTGGAAGCATGATGAACGGTGGTCGGTATCGTTGAAATTAAAACAACCGGAGTTATCAGCCACCCTGCCACCAGCCACGCCAGCGTTAACACCAGCATAATCTCGATGAATCTGGGCGCAATCGCGAGATAAGGCATGCTCTGAACCTTACTGTATTCCATGAACAGCGCCGTCCTGAAGTCTCTTGCAAAAATAACGAGCCTTGTTTCGCATAGTTTTTTCCACTTCGGAATTTCCCGACTATCCGGGGCTGTGCCTTTCCACTACCGGGCTGCGGAAATAATCAGCCTGCATCGAGAAAAGCAGGCGTGCATATAGCGCCTTCTGCCTAAAGAAAAAGACAGGCCTTCCCCTGTTTTCGGCTCCTTGAGGCTGAAAAACTAGAACTTCCAATTCAATCCGAGCGCAACCACAGGCCAAAATTTAAAATGCTTCAATGCCGCATCCAGGCGCTGCTTTTCGGCTGCAATATTTGCGCTTAATCCGGGCACCGAGCGGCTTGTTGTAATCGATGTTCTGGGTGAACCCTGATAAAGTGTGCCAATTTCAAAACTTATGCCCAATGGACTACCACTGGAAATTGCATCTCCCCAGCCAATCCCGAAATATGGTGCAAATTTATTAAAATCGATGGTACCGTTCACAGAACCAATCTGAGCAGCCGTGTAAGTCGTCCCGTTATACGTGAAGGTGCCCGTCGGTGTTGGCGTGGCCGTAAGGTTGAATTTGTTTCCGTTGTAATACAGACCGCCACTGATTCGAAACTTTCCCGCAAAGGGGTAATAATCAGCAATCGCGCCTACAGTCAACAACCTCAAACCGGCATTATAGGATACCTGGGTTTTAGCAAGCGTAGTGTTGTAATTGAATCCATTCGCCTGCAGGCGCGCATTGAGCAACCCGGGTACGATATTGGTCGTTACCTCTGCCCCTATACCAAGGGTTGATGCCTTTAAGCCCACAGCCAAACCTCCGGCAGCATGGGCGCTTTGCCCCGATAATATCAAACAAACCGCCAGAGCCATAAACTTCCAAACCTGATTCATCAATCCTCCCCTCCCGCCAAAACTACTCTCCACGATTGCCGACGTTACCACCAGTACCCGGCATCGTCACATAAAAATATGGTCACTACTCAGCACCCCCCGTCTTTTGCCCTCTGGCGGCGTTCCTGCGATTCTCAAATCCTCACATATGACCCATATGCTACGGATTCTGCGCTTCTCGCGCCTTGCCAGAGAACAAAATCCAGGGGGTGCTGAGTAGTTACAAAATATGTTACCCGGAATGATTTGTTGCCGACAAAGGTTCCGGATCATCAAGGAAAATCCCTGTCCCTGTCCCGGCTGTGGATGAAGGGGCGTCTCAATCACCTCCGCCGCACGCAGCCAATACCAACAACAATGCGACCGACGCCCTATACAATCCAGCCTCGAAAATACGTAACAAAGTGATTCTTGAGCAATCGATGATTCATGGGATCAATGGTTTCAGAAATTTCAGACGTGGCTGTAAAAGGTTTCCGGACAAAACGAGATTTCCCCGGTCATGCCCCGTCATCCCGGAGAGAAGGGATGCAATCCTGCCCCGGGATTGGGCGTGGATATTGCCATCCACCTTCCAGAGTGAGGGGTTTTGGGCCTCCGTCGAAAAATGACCGCTTCCATCTATCGAAAGAATTTTCCCGCCTTTAATTTGCCACTGCCATGCACTTTCTTCCGACGATGCCAGGTGAAGCTGGAAATTACCCAGAGGATCTTGCCCCAACAAGCCGGAAGAAGCTCTTTCCCACTGGAGAGTCATCGTTCCGGCAAGCGGAAATCCGTTGCTCCGTCGTAGCTCCATTTCACCCGAAATCAGGATACTTCCAGCCAGATTCAATAAGGCCGCTTGTGGAACATAGTCCCTAATCATTCCGGCCGGAGCGCGTATATCTATATCACGCAGCCAGATGGCGCCATCCCGCATCGAGACACCGAGCGCGAACGTGGCGTCGCCCGCGGTCCCCTGCACATAAAGAGCGGAGGTCCCCCTGATGATCCGAAACCATGCCGGATTAAGTTGTACCCTGTTCAGACTGATATTCGGTCCGCCGGGAACCCGGATACGCACCATGCTCAGACGCAGGCCCAATCCCGATTTTTCCACCTTTCCAACGTGTACATAGGGGGATACACCGCTGGATTTCAGTTGCGCATCAAACCACGGCGCGGGATCCCAGCGCAGCCATACAAAGACCGGTAAGGCCAGAATGAATATGATGATTAGAAAAGCATTGTTTCGGATGTATCGCAAATTATCTCCACTCATGATGAGGACGTAAAAAGACCGTCTATGGTCTTTTTACTCCACGCCCGGCGCAATCATCACGGCGATTCATGAATCGTCCGGGCTACGGCATCCGTTGTTTTTTTCCCTGAATGATCGGCAGCAATCAGCATATAGGCCGCAGGCACGACGAACAAGGTAAACAACGTGCCGATCGTGATGCCGCTGGCGATCACCAGTCCCAGATTGAAGCGCGAGACCGCGCCGGCGCCGTTGGCGGTGAGCAGCGGCACAACGCCCAGCACCATCGCCGCCGTGGTCATCAGGATCGGCCGCAGGCGGATGCCGGCAGCCATCTCGATCGCCTCCCGTTTGGATTTACCAAGCTGCTGTTGTTTGTTGGCAAACTCGACAATCAGAATACCATGCTTGCTGATGAGTCCCATCAGCGTGACCAGTCCCACCTCCGTATAGATATTGAGGGTGGCGCCGCCGACGCCGAGACTGATGAATATCAGGGCGCCGGCAATCGACATCGGCACCGACACCAGAATAATAAGCGGATCGCGGAAACTCTCGAATTGCGCCGAGAGGGTCAGAAAAATAATGATCAGCGCGAACGCAAAGGTAACCAGAAAACCGCTGGATTCCTGTATGAACTGACGGGACTGGCCTGCGTAATCGATCGAATAGCCTTGCGGCAGCGTGTTGGCCGCAAGGTTCTTCAGGTAACCGAGCGCATCGCCCATCGTCACCCCGGGAAGCGCCACCCCCTGCACGGTGGCCGCATTGAGCTGCTGAAAGTGGTTCAGCGTTTCCGGCACGGTCTCTGTCGTGATATGCGCGATGGTGGATAACGACACCATTGCGCCTTTTGCCGTACGCAGATAGTAATGACGCAATTGATCGGGGTTCAGACGGTCGCGCTGCCGCACCTGCGGAATCACCTTGTAGGAACGGCCCGACATACTGAAATAGTTGACGTAGCCACCGCTCAGCATGGAGGAGAGGGCATCGCCGATATCCTTCATGGACAGTCCCAACTGCGCCGCCTTGTCACGATCAATCTCTACCCTGGCCTGAATCTGGTCGATCTTCAGGTTATCATCCAGAAAGGCGAACATGCCGCTTTTGAGTGCTTCGTGCATAAAGGTTTGCGCCACCTTATGCAAGCGTCCGAACGAATCCGTCGTACCGATGACAAACTGGATCGGCAGGCCCCGACTCCCCGGCAGTGACGGGGGCTGAAAAACCACGGTACGCAGCCCCGCGATATGGCTCAATTCCCGTTGCACCACGGGTTGCAAGGCGCTGGCCGTTTTCTTACGTTGATCCCATGGCTTCAGCACCATGCCGGAAATCAGGCGTCCCGGCACATCCAACTGGAATACATGATCGGTCTCGGGATGTTGGGCTAAGATCCGGTACACCTGCCGCAGATAAAGCTCGCGCTGCTGCAGGGTCGCATTCGGAGCGGATGTGGAAATGGCGATGATGATGCCTTGATCCTCCTGCGGCGCCAATTCCTGCTTCGACGTATTGTAGAGAAAATAGATGCTGACGAACACGATCAGGGCGAATACCACGGTTACCGGCAGATAGCTGAGCGTGCCGTGCAGGCCGCGGGAATACAGGCGGCGCACCACATTGAGCCGCCTGTCGATACCATCCACGAACCGAGCCTCCAGGCCGCTTCTGTCCTGCGTCCGCGCCTTGAACAGGCGCGAGCACATCATTGGCGAGAGCGTCAGCGCAATGATGGCGGATATGGTGACCGCGCCGACCAGCGTAAAGGCGAATTCGGCGAACAGTGCGCCGGTAAGCCCGCCCTGAAAACCGATCGGCACATACACCGAGACCAGTACGATGGTCATGGCGATAATCGGCCCCGCCAGTTCACGCGCCGCCCGGAAGGCGGCAGGCATCGGTTTCATGCCATCCTCGAGATGGCGGTTGACGTTTTCGACCACGATGATGGCATCATCCACGACCAGACCGATGGCGAGCACCAGAGCAAGCAGGGTCAGCAGGTTGACCGAAAAACCGAAAAGCAGCATGATGGAAAAGGTGCCGACCAGCGACAGCGGAATGGCGATCACGGGGATCAGCATGGAGCGTGGTGAGCCGAGGAAGATAAAAACCACGAAGGTGATCACGATCAGCGCTTCGATCAACGTCCGAATCACTTCGCTGATCGAGCTGTTCACGAACTTGGTGGAATCGTAAATAATTTTACCATGAATGCCCTGGGGAAGCTGCGCCCGAATATCCGGAAAAACCTTGCGCACGCCTTTGATCACATCCAGAAGGTTGGCGGTCGGCGCCACCTGAATGCCGATATAAACCGCCTTGTTGCCGTCGAAAGAGACCTGTGAATCATAATCCTCCGAGCCAAGGGTAACGTTGGCGACATCCTTGAGATGGACGATGGCGCCATTTTTCTCCTTGATCACCATGTTCCGGAATTCATCGACCGAATGCAGGCTGGTGGAAGCGACGAGGTTGACCTGCACCATCTGCCCCTTGGTGTTGCCAAGCCCGGAGAGATAATCGTTTTGCGCCAGGGCCGTCCGAACATCGGCCGCGGTCAGCCCGACGGCTGCCAGTTTCTCCGGATTGAGCCAGGCGCGCAGGGCAAACTGTTTGGCGCCCAGCAGTTCGGCGGTCTGCACGCCATCCACCGATTGTAGCTTGGGCTGGACGACGCGCGTCAGGTAATCCGTAATATTATTCGAAGATAGCACCGTGCTGGAAAAACCAATATACATCGCATCAATGGTTTGACCGATTTTCACGCTGATCACCGGACGCTGTGACTCGGGTGGCAAGCGATTAAGCACCGAATTGATCTTGGCGTTGATTTCGGTCAGCGCCTTGTTGGGATCGTAGTTCAGACGCAAGTTGGCCTCGATGGTGCTGCTGCTGATCGTACTGGTCGAGGTCATGTAGTCGATGCCGTTGGCTTGAGCGATGGCATTCTCCAGCGGCGTGGTGATAAAACCAGCCACCAGATTCGGGGCTGCGCCGTAATAGGTGGTACTGACCGTCACTTCGGCATTCTCGGTGCGTGGAAACTCCAGCACGGGCAGCGCCGCCAGCGAACGCAGACCCAGTACCAGCAGCATCAGGCTGACCACCGTCGCCAGCACCGGCCGGCGTATGAAAAAATCAGTGAATTTCATACATGGCGTTCCGTCCTATTCATCTTTGGGCTTCGGGTTCGGATTATCGCTCGGCAGCACACTGTTGTTGATGAGCACGAGCGAGCCATTGCGTAACTTGATCTGACCCGAGGTGACAACGATGTCGCCTTCCTTCACGCCCTTGAGAATTGCAACCTGATCGCCACGCGTCTCGCCTGTGGTCACGAACACCTCTTGGGCCGTGAGCTTCGGTTTCCCGTGTTTGCCTTTTCCCTTCTTTTCCACCAGATAGACGAGATTGCCGTAGGGATTATAGGTAATGGCAGTCTGTGGCAGCGTAATGTAGCGCCGGGGCTTGCCGGAAATAACATCGACCGTTGCGTACATACCCGGTAACAGTCTGCGATCCGGATTACTCAGTCGGACTCGCACCTCTACATTACGGGTGCTGGCATCCACCCGCGGCTCGATCACCTCGACCCTGCCGGTAAAGGTTCGGCCCGGGTAGATGTTCGTTCTGGCGGTTACTTTCTGCCCGACTCTAATTTCAGCCAGCGCTTGTTGGGGCAGGTAGAAATCCAGGTAGATCGGATTCAGCGCCTGCAGTGTGACAATAACCGATCCGACGCTTAAATACTGTCCGAGATCGACCGCACGGATACCCAGACGACCGGAAAAGGGCGCGCGGATAAATTTCTTGTCAACCAGCGCCTGTTGCTCGGCAACGTTGGCCAAAGCTTTCTTGAGATTAGCCGCATCCGTATCCAGCGTTTGCCGGCTCACTGCCCGAACCTGAAACTGCGCCTTATTGCGCCGATAGGTTATCTTCGCCAGTCCAGCAACAGCCTTGAGGGATCGTAATCTGGCAATATCACTGGCAGCGCCCAGCTCCAGGATCAGCGCGCCTGCCTTGACATCTTCGCCCTGCCTGAAATAGATGGCCGATACGATACCCGGAACTTGCGGGCTGAGATCGGTTCCACGTACGGCGTGCAGGCTGCCTACGGCCTCCAGCTTGGGTTGCCACACCCGATAGGCGGCTTCAATGGTGGACACGGTCCGCAACGGTACGCCACGCGAAGCCATGAATTTTCCTATCATATACCCTTTGTAGGCCTTGAAACCGAAGATGCCGCCAAACAGGACGCCGACTGCAACCAGCATGATGATCATCCGTTTTATCATTGCATATTTCTCCGTTTCCAGTTATCAACTGCGGCAGCGAGCGTCCCATTCCGTAAATTCACGGGTTGGCGTTTGCGGTATCGGTGCGATTCCACCAGCCGCCTCCCAGCGCTTGAAATAAGGCTGCCGTATCGGTATAGCGATTAGCCCGCGACTGCACAAGACTGATTCGCGCCTGCAAATAGGTGCGCCGCGCATCAAGCATGGAAGGGTAGCTGATGGCTCCGGCCAGAAGCTGTTGGCGCGAAAGATCAAGACTGTCGGAGGCCGATTTCACAACCTCCGTTCGCGCCTTCAAGACATCGGCATCGGACTGCAATGCACGGAGCGTATCGGCTACGTTCCGGAAGGCCGACAGCACCGCACTCCGATATTGGGCCGCCGCCTTGTCGTACGCGGCAATGGCCGCGTGGTGCTTATGCATCAAGGTGCCGCCATGCAGGATGGGCTGGATCAGATTGCTACCCAGACCCCATACGCCGGTGCCCGTGGAAAACAGATTGCTTCCTTTTGTCGTCACCGAGCCATAATTACCGCTAATGCTGATCTGGGGGAAGCGGTTAGCCGTAGCAACGCCGATCTGAGCGCTGGCATCGTGCAACTGCGCCTCGACGGAGCGGATATCCGGGCGCTGCCGCACCAGCCTGGAGGGCAGGCTGACCGGTAAGTTCCGCGGCAGCCGGATGTCCGAAAAATTGAAGGTCTCGCCATGATTCTGGCCGGGAAAGAAACCGGCAAGCGTGGCCAACTGGTGACGCACAAGCGCGATCTTTTTTTCGAGAGGTGGCAATGTCGCCTGTGTCTGCGCCAGCCTTACCCGTTGCGCCAATACGAGGCCCTTTGCGCTACCTCCCAATGCGAACTGACGTTTCAGCACATCCAGTTGTTCGCTTTCGAGCTTGATGATCTCCCGGGTCGCCGCAATCTGCGCGTGCAACGATGCTTCCTGCACCGCCGAGGTCACTACATTGGATGTCAGCGTCAGGTAGGCCGCTTCAAGCTGGAAGCCCTCGTAAGTTCTCCGGGCCTCCAGTGATTCCACTTGTCTGCGCGCGCCGCCGAAAAAATCGAGGGGATAGGAGACTTTGACCGAGGCAAAATAGAGAGAGTATTTAAAACCGCTGCCGCCCGGACGGCCGAATTGGGAACCGGAAATCTTCTGCTGCTTGGCCGACATGTTCGCATCAATGCTAGGAAAGAAAACCCCCTCACCGGCGTATACGTTCTCCTGCGCCTGCCGTAACGAGGCCTGTGCAGCCTGTAGGGTAGGGTTGGATTTGATGGCCCGTTTCACCAACCTGTTCAACGGTTCTGAATGAAACAGCGCCCACCACTGAGCCGGGATGTCGCGCCCCCTGAGAAATCGCTGCGCCTCACCGCCGGCAACATTGGCTGAAGCGGTTCGCACCGGCAACGCTTTCAAGGTATATCCCTTGACGTTCGGGGCGCCCGGTGTGTGAAAGTCCGGTCCCAACATGCAGCCAGAGACCAGTAACATCGGGAGGATGATCATCATTACGAAACGCTGAACCACAGCCATGATGCGTACTCCTTAGCCTCCCTGAAAATTAAATGATTCATTTCGTGCTGACCGGGTGGTCAGCAGGTTAGAAGTTCCGAGCCTCAATGACAAGATCGCGGCGGCGCGCGATCTTGTCCTGATTCATTGATACGCGACATGGCGTACAACAGCGCAAAAAACAGCCAGGCCATTTCAATCGGAATACCGAGATACCAATTATCGAAATTATATACGACCAATTGTCCAATGATGCCTGCCGTAAAAGCCAGGGCAATGGTTTCTTCCACCTTGTCCCGCCATACAGTACGGAAAAAAATACGTATTGCCCGATAATATAGAAAAAGGAATAAAGCCAGACCCACAAGCCCGCTTTCCGATGATACCAGCAGATATTTATTGTGAACAATACCCTGCAGGAGAACTTTCCGCATTTCTTTTGGGATCTCGGCAAATGAAGCGGGGGTGTTTTCGTGGGCAGCTCTTGAATATCCTCCCAAACCTGTTCCGAACAAAAGGTTACGCTTCGTTATCAGTAGTGCCTGTTCTATCATAATAATCCGGGCTTGCGTGGAACGATGATCGCTTTCCACGATTCGGAGATACGCTGCGGGATAAACGACGGCAAGCAACATTGCCACGCCAATTATCGAAACAATAACACGAGCAATATGCTCGGTTCTGATCAGTTTTCGATGGTAAGCGACAGCGATAAAGAAGGCCGATTCAACGGCAAAACCAATCCAGGCGCCTCGGGATAGCGTAAGCATAAGCGCTCCCATCCCTCCGAATAACAACGCCACGGACCAATACCACGTTCGGCCAACCATTTTTTTACCCATGAAAAATATGCTTAATACAAGCACCATTACAAAATCCAAATAGTTTCCCAGACTGTTGGGATGTGTTAAAAGTCCGTTTGGGCGAAGCGCTGAAAGGCCTCCGGCCGCATCAAACGTAAGTCTGGTTTCAGCAGGCAGCGCCGTCTTGATCCCCTGTATCTGGAAGCTCCCTCCGGACCCTACCTGAATGACGGAAACACCTATTTGCAGGACAAAACCACAGGCAAGAGCCAGCAACACATGCCTTAACTGCCCGGTTGTTCGAATATAATCTGAAACGCTAAGGAACATAACAAGATAGAGGGAGTGACGAAGCGCCGCAAAAATACCTGCCTGCACATCGTACGCCATCAACGCTGAAAGCCAGAGATAACCGGTAAAAAGAATGGCGGCTTTCCCCAGAGGACCCACATGAAAAGGCTCCCTGTTGACAATCATTTTCTGAAAAATCCACACTAAAAAGAATCCGGAGAAAAACAAATCCGACAGACTGATATAGAGGCCAGGCGTATAGACGCCCCCGTGAGCGACAATGCCCTTTGTCATATCGATAGGTATCGTGAAAACAAACAGATATAATAATGTTTCGCCAGGATTATTGAACCAGAACAAAACAGCGAATATAATCATCCCAAAGAAGATCATCATATACCATGTGTAAGAAAGATCTGAAATCAGGCTCAGGAAAACACCCAACAATGCCGCCATGGCTAACGGTAATAAAAGCCGATGATCGTTTATCCTTGCGGCGCCAAGTCTGATATTCAATATAATTTATAAATACCGATACAGGAAATCTGGAATATGGTAATGCTTCCTGTTTAGAATCACACCAAGAATCTTGTCTTTTTGTATGCCCAGATTGAGAAATGTTCCCTGTACGATTTCCCTGCGGGTCGAGGATGCATCAATCACCAGAATCGTACCATCCGTATGACTCACTATATTTTTCCCGCCCATTTCCAATGTGCCCCCGTCAATAACCATGATGGCGCAGCGTTCAGGAGCATTTCTCCGTATCCCGGCAAGCAAGGCGGGTTTAAACAGATCCCCCCGTCTGGCTACGCTGCCGACAGGAATAACGCTTAAATTTTCTTGCGGTGAGCTATAGATCCCTTCACTCCAATTGCCATCAAGCAAACAATCAGATAGCCCCGGACCTGACAATTGATAATCCCTGTGTAGCGAGGGGTTTGCGAAATTCCCGTCGACAAGCACAACATTATCATGAATAAGGTTGGCCAGATGGCGGGCAATTGCACGTGAGACAAAAGTCTTTCCCTCACCCTGGCGGCAGCTTGAAACGAAGATAAGCTTTGGTTCCTGCCTGATATTCCTTTCCTGATCATCATTCAAATCAAGTCCACTGAGGATTTGTTGGGCCAGGTTCAGAAAAATAATCTCAAGATAATTGTCGCTTTGCATGTCACTCCCGTGGAGACAATACGGTATGAATGTCCGATTCCGGATCAATAACAGGGATTGTGGCCAGTAAATTAAATCCCAAATGGTTCTCAATATCGGTGGCCGTGGTTAATCGATGATCTGAATATTCTCTATATCCCGCAAATCCGATACCAAACATTAGTCCCAGCACGGAAGATAATATCCCGATAATTGCACTTTTTTTCCATTCTGACTGTTCAGGTACGGATGCGGGATTGATCATGACCCTGGTCTCGGACTGGATAGGACTCAGCTTAAGATACAGAATTATCTGGTTGTACTTTTTCTTAAGTCTCATATACAGCTCGTTGACAAGCCTGTAATCGCGCTCCAGAGCTCGCCCCTTTATTTCTCTTGCGGCAAATTCTTTTGATTCATGTTTGATTTTCTTCTTCAGTTCTGAAATCGAAGCCTCCAAAACCTGAAGCCTTGGACTGTTTCCTGTATACTTACCCTGCCATTCGGCCAGCCTGACCTTCATCCCGGCAAGTTGGCGTTTCATGAATGACAAGCTGCTTCCCTGGATGGCTTGCGCGGGCACAATCAAATTGGAAAACCGGTTTGGCGCCGGAGACTTTGCAAGACCGCCATCATTACCCGTTCCTGTTTGCTCCAGACCGGATGATGGGATCGACTCTGGTAATGAGCTTGCATCCCCTTGCACAGGCCTCCAGCCGGTTCTGGCAAGAAACCGTTGAAGGTTTCGTTGTTTCTCTTTAAGGTCAAGAAGACTTTGATTGATTTCCTTCTGGAGAATGACAAGAACATCTTGCCCCGTTTGTTGATCCAGGCGCGCGTCAAAAGCGGCATACGCATGGAGAAGATAATTCAGGGCATGGCTGGCAATAAGCGGATTCGTAGCTTTGAGTTTAATCTCAATGATATTTGATTTTGTATCCGAACTCTTGCTCATGACAGGAGAGACCGACATACTTTTCATAAACTCTCTGGTCAGCGCACCCATTCCTTTTTCTTTGGGTGATTTGAAACCAAAAAATCGCTGGAGTGCATCAAATACAGGAGTCAATGCATTCGCTAACAACACATAGGGTTTATGATAAATATCGGAATATTTGATTCCCAGCGCACGAATCGTTTCCTCAACCAGAGACCTGGAAACAATGAGTTCCATTTCGGTTTCCAGTTTGCGGTTGGACGGGTCGGTTAAATCCGATTCCTGATAAGAGGCAATTCCGGCAAGAAATGATGGCTTTCCCTGTTGTTCTGTCTTTATAAGAACCTTTGCTTCGGAAATAAATGTAGGCGGCAACAGATACAGGCAACTGGCGGCAACAAACGTAGTGACAAGAAACATCGTGAGAATCATCCACTTATACTTGAACAGGATATTGGCCGCGTCCCTCCTGGTAAAAGAGGTGAAGGCGTCATGTGCGGGAAAAATAGGCTCGGAACTAACCGTCATCGTTATTCTCGTTCATATAAGATCCTCTTGCAAAACTCGGGGTGGATGATCGGCAATCCCGCTTTGAGAC
>CAYOUW010000021.1:0-23034 GCA_964407235.1 uncultured Zetaproteobacteria bacterium
AATGTCAGATGCGGGGATTATATGCGCATGCGGTTTGTGCTATGGTTTGTGCTACGGTTACGGAATGTATGTTAAAGATGAAGCGTAAGGTATTGACCGTGCGGGGAGTATTTTTCTTTCTGCTGGCACGGTTACGCAACCGGCCAGACAGTGAACATGAGCAAGCTATTATTCGCATGGCTATTGTCGGCTTATTTTGTCTGTTTTTCTACATTCAGGGATCATTTCCCATCTTCTTGCTGGCATTCGCCTACTTGCTCTTTGCGATCATGCTATTTGCCTGGATATTAATTTTCCCGGATAAGAGCGTGCTGAGAAGACTCCTTGGGATCATCGGAGATATGGGAGTGACTTCAGCAGGGATGATTCTCCCCGGGAATGAAGACGGAGCGCCGCTTATTGCCGTCTATCTCTGGGTTATTACCGGCAACGGATTCAGATACGGGCCTAATTATCTCCTTTTCTCTACTATAATCGCAAGCGTAGGCTTTTTATCCGTAGTAGCGGTAAACCCCTATTGGGCTGAGCACATCGTACTAAGCATGAGCTTACTGTTTGTTACCGTAGTAATTCCAATGTATATGGCCGGATTAATCCGGAAACTCCGGCATGCAATCAAAATAGCCGAAGAAGCTAACCGTGCTAAATCCCGGTTTATTGCCAATATGAGCCACGATCTGCGCACCCCGCTTAACGGCATCATCGGTATGGGCGATCTTCTGGCCAGCAGCCATCTGGATCAGGAACAAAAGCGTTTCATCGCAGTCATCAAGGACTCCGCTCACCACCTGCTCAGTCTGATTGAGTGCATTCTCGACATGTCACGGATTGAAGCCGGAAAACTGGAAATCGTACATGAACCCTTTGATCTGCATCAACTGGTTCACGGATGCATGGCCCTGTTTGAAGCTCAGGCAAAGGAAAAGGGCATCCGGGTGGAAGACCGTATCGATGCGGACGTGCCGTTCAACCTGTTAGGCGATCCGAAGCACTTGAGAGAGATTCTTATCAATCTTGCGGGCAATGCCGTGAAGTTCACAGAAATTGGCAGTGTGTTCGTCCATGTAGTCCTCGTGGAAAAATCAGATGGCTATGTGCAGTTGGAGTTCGAGATCGCTGATACGGGCATGGGCATGTCCGAGGCGGCACAGGGTAAAATCTTTGATCAGTTCACGCAGGCTGATGATTCCGTAACCCGGCGTTTTGGGGGTACGGGTCTGGGGACTACCATCTCCAAGGAACTGATTAAAAGTATGGGCGGTTCCCTCAGCCTGTGCAGCAAAGAAGGAGAAGGCACTACGTTCACGGTTATACTTCCGTTTGAATGTCAGCCTGAAATTACCAAAGTACGTGACCTCACGGGCATGCGTACGCTTCTTCTGGCAGGTGCAACGCTCTCGGACAAGCTGACTGCATTGCTGAATCGCTGGGGGGCGATTTGCAATAGCACAGAGGATGAAAAAATGTTGCTTTCCAGTGTTGTCGATGCGCTGGCCTCCGGCCAGGCATATGATGTTCTCATTGTCGAGCAGGCCCAACTTGAGATCAAGCCGGAGCGCATCGGCAATGCCATCAAAAGCAAGCATGAATTATCCGATCTGGATACCATCCTGATTGATCCGGGAATCAACCGGGGAACCGATCAAAAAATGCTGGCGGCAGGATTTACAACTGTTCTGCATATGCCATTGCAGGAATCACTGTTGTTCAATGCCCTGCATGCGGCCAGCGTGGTTCACCACCACGCCCATGCCGAAGTCATCCCGATTGCGGACGTGTACCGGCGTAAACAGGGCATCAATGCCATGAATATTTTGCTTGCCGAAGATAATCCGGTAAATCAGGAGGTCATTGGAGAAATATTGCGACGAGCCGGACATCAGGTACAAATCGTCGAAGATGGAGAAAAGGCGCTGGATGCACTGGCCAGTGAGAAAGAGTTCGACATGCTATTGCTGGACATGAATATGCCGGAGGTCAGCGGGCTGGACGTACTGAAGCAGTTCCGCTTTATGGATACAAGCGCGAAAATGCCCGTGGTGATGCTCAGTGCGGATGCGATGCCGGAAACTATCCGCGAATGCCGCGAGGCAGGCGCCAACGATTATCTGACCAAGCCTGTCGAAATGAATGATTTGCTTGAAACGGTTGCCCGGTTTGCGCAACAGCAGACGGATAAACCGGACGAGGAACAGCAGCATCCAGCGGTTGCCGAGAAGGCCGACGAAGTGATTGATACCAAGCAACTGGATGAATTTGCATGGATGCCTGAATCCTTCGCCAAGATTGAAAAATTTATCGCGCTATATGAAGGCAGCGGGCACAAACATCTGGTGGCGCTGGGCGCTGCGGCAATGAAGGGCGATAAAACAACGTTTTTGAATGAAGAGCATGCCTTCAAAGGCGTCGCCGCAACCATGGGCGCGGTAAACGTTGCAGCCCTGTGCCGTGAAGTCGAACACCACAGAAATTCCCTGTGCCGGAGCTCTATGCTCAAGTACAGGGAAAAACTGCAATCTGCCTTTCACCAGAGTCTCAAAGGTTTACACGCCTATTTAGAAACCCTTCGCGCCTCCAAAACGTAGTGTGCGCTACAGGGAACCGGATACAACCGCCGATCCAGGAACCCTGCATGCACGCACCTTCATTTTAATTTTGCCGATTGCCGATTGACCAAGCGCTCCATCATGCGCAAATCTTTATCGCGTAGACACAATGCGGCATCCACCCATACCTCTCCAATGGCTGTCAGTTCTTCGTATGTAACCGGGTTGCAACACTTTTTGGCCGCACGAAGCGCCCGGATACCATTTCGCGTCTTATTCTCTTTCTCGATATAATTATAGACAGCCGTTTCTCCATGTCCGTCTTCAGCCAGAACATCAACAATGCCCATATCATATAATTCCTCAGATGAATAAAGACGCCCTGCAAGAATCATGTTTTCTGCTTGTCTGGAACCGACTTTTCTTGATAAGAAGCTATAGGCTCCCATACCGGGGAACAGGTTGAACAATATCTCGGGCATCCCCATTTTTACACCTCGCTCAGCAATTACAACATGGCTTGAAATTGCTGCTTCGAAACCGCCACCCAAGGCATCGCCTTGCACCAATGAAATGGTGGTAATGTCTTGATTGGGCCCTTTATGATTAAGGAAAAGAGTATCAATACATGCAGTAGCATAATGCATCAATCCTTCTCTATCGCGGCTACGGATGAGCCGGAGAAATAAATTCAGATCCCCGCCTAAGTTGAATATTTCTTCACTGCTTGATGCAAGTATAATGTAATGGATATCCCGCTCGTGCCGGTCGGCCAAGCTTATTTGCCAGTGTTTGATTTCATCCAACAATGTGGGGGTGAAACAAAGCCTTGGCTGAGCATGCATATAATACCAGGCCAAACCGTATTCCTCTTCATGCTGGATGGTCAGTTGCGTATACCCGTTTTGATCTTGCGTAGCCTGTGGTCTCAGTGTCGCAATATTCATGTGAATCTCCCTTGGATATCAAATGTCACGGGTCGAGGAGTCCCCCGGAACCCGAGCAACACCGTTCTATGCTACATTGCACCCAAACGTCAATAAATTGACGTGAAGACATGGAACATGCTGCCCCGGTCTTTTAGCGATTGATGGATTGGACCTTATGTCAGGGATGAAGAAAGTTGTCTGATCCCTTGCTTGATTCGTTGCAGGGCCTCATCTTTGCCAAGCAGGGCAAGCGTGGTGTCAATGGGCGGTGAAACCGGTCCGCCGGAAATCAGAATACGGATCGGCTGGGCGAGTTTGCCCATGTTGATGCCTTCCGCCTCGCAAATGCCGGAGATCAGGGCATGGATTGATTTCGCTGTCCATTCCTTCGTGACTTCGGCACGCTTCACGAATACATTCAGGAGAGGCCATGTAGTTTCCCTGAAATTTTTTTTGACTGCTTTTTCAACATATTCCACTGGTGTGACATAAAAGAAACGTGCGCCTTCGGTCAGCTCGATCAAGTTCTTCGAGCGTTCCTGGAGTAATTGAATCACCCTGGACATGTCCGGACCGCCGGAAACATCCACGTCCAGCCGTTTCCTGACCTCCGTAACGAGCGATTCCGATGTTGCGCACCGCAGGTAATGCGCATTCAGCCAGTCCAGTTTATTCTGATCGAAACGGGCTGCGGCTTTGCCAACCCCGCACACATCGAACAACGCGATCAACTGCTGTCGGCTGAACACCTCCTCATCACCATGCGACCAGCCCAGCCGGGCCAGGTAGTTCACCACGGCATCGGCCAGGTAACCGGCCTCGCGGTATTCGGTCATGGCAACCGCACCGTGCCGTTTGGACATCTTGGCGCCGTCCGGCCCGTGAATGAGTGGAATATGCGCGAATTCAGGCGTGGAGAGCCCCAACGCTTCATAGATCTGGATCTGACGCGGCGTATTGTTCAGATGATCGGAGCCGCGAATGACATGGGTAATCTCCACATCCGCATCATCCACCACCACGGCGAGATTATAGGTCGGCGATCCGTCGGAGCGCATCAGGATCAGGTCATCCAGTTCCCTGTTGTCGAAGGTTACGTCCCCCAGCACGAGGTCGCGGACGAGCGTTTCACCTGCATCCGGCGAACGAAAGCGAATGACATACGGTTGATTTTCCGGCTTAGCCGCACGGTGCCGGCAGCGCCCGTCATACATCGGTTTGCGACCATCGGAACGCTGCGCGTCACGCATGGCATCCAGTTCATTCCTGCTGCAATAGCAACGGTAGGCCTTGCCTGCGTTGATGAGACGTTCTACCGCCGCCACATGAGCAGCGTGATTGCGGCTCTGGAATATCACATCCCCATCCCAATCCAGTCCCAGCCATGCAAGCCCATCCAGAATCACCTGCGTAGCTTCCCCGGTGGATCGCTCACGATCCGTATCCTCAATACGCAATACAAATTCACCCTTGTGATGTCGCGCATGCAGCCATGAGAACAGCGCCGTCCGGGCGCCGCCGATATGGAGCATGCCGGTGGGTGATGGGGCAAAGCGCGTGCGGATGGTCATGACTGGTTTCCTTATTCCTTATTACATTGATGATGGAGCCAATGGAGAAACTCATGAGCGGCGATCAGTTCCCCGAAGTTTCGCAATTGAATCGATGTTCTAATCCGCATTATTCATCCATGCTGCCGAACCCTTGCCTGTTCCTTTGTCCCTCGTGCGCGGCATGCACAGGCAGGGACAATCATCACGGCGGTTCATGAATACTCCAGGCTAAGACACAAAGTGATAAGCCTATCTTGTACGTTTTGTTTCTCAAGGCATCCGGACGGTTATCTTTATGCCTGTAATATCGCCGTGTCGCTGCACGGCAACCGGCCATACGGGATAGATGCGGCGTTTGGCGATGCCACGCGCATACATGTAATGTTCAATCATCGCTTGCGTATGGCGAATACGTGAGATCAGGCCTTGGTCCAGAGGGGTATCCCCCAATTGTGGAAGCAGTTCCATCATCAGCCCGGGTTTCTTGCGTAATATCTTGACCACTTGCCACAAACGAACATGCTCATTATGCGAGAAAGTATGCCCGTGCTTCAATCGAATATACGACACCGTCTTTGAGGGTATGGAAGCGTCTCCCTGTATTCCTTTTGTCGATGAGGCTTGCTGCCTGATTGTCTTCAGGGCGGCCACGCCCATCTGCTCGATGAAAAACGGTTGCGTCTGCCAATCACCCCTGAATGGAATATCCATTTTAACAAGGCCACGCCTGGCAAGGCGTTCGAGCAAAGACCGCATGCTGAATCCCGTTAATGGCAACATGGGATCTTGCGGAAATGCACCGGATTCAAATTGCCCGTGACGCAGCATGAGATTCAGTTCGCCACGATAGGCCTGTGTTCCACGGACAGGCTTGATGTAGAAAGACCCATCCAAACGCCCGCGGATCAGGCGTGGCGAGCCCGATAACACCAGCCAGTTATTGAGAAAAAATGGCAGGGCGCCCGTAAGCCGGGCATTCAACTTCATCCTTGTATCGGCGGAAAAGAAATCCACACGCCCCCGCACGCGCAGCTTGCCCCCGCCCACGGAGGCATGGAATACCAGCGGTGACCATGTTCCGGCGCGCAGTTTTTTCAGGGAGAAGGAGGCGTGATCCGCCCAGACCGCATCCTCGCTTCCCAGGCTGACGGCACCATCACTTGCGGTAATTTCGCCCACTTGCCAGGGACGCTTCTCATGTTCATGTTGTGATTCTTCCTCCTGTGTCGCGTTGGTTTCCACCGTGCGCGGGATTGGATGCAACGCTGCCTGGTAACGCCATTGATCAATCCGGACTGAACCCAATTGTTGCACTTTCAGCATGCCAGCCTGTTGAATGCCGATGTGAACCGCATCCGCCAGAAAAGTATTTCCTCCCTGTGATACCATGACGTCGGTCAAGGCCATTTGCCCCTGTAATCTCAGCTTGCCATTGCCGGCCCGAAGCAGGATCCGGAATTGGCTATGCCCCGAAAGTTGCAGATCGCCACTACTTCCCGGCAGGGATAAATGCGGCAGCAGCGGGCGCAACCGCACCACCGGCACCTTCTCCGCGTTAATTTTAAGGCTAAATAATTTCCCGACATACCCTGTCCCTGTGATGCGCCATGCCTCATCACCTGAACTCGTGGCATTCAGATCCATATAGCCATTGGCTTTCAAATGTCCGCCACCACCCATCGGAGGAAGGAGAAAACGGCTTGAACCTCCACGAATGACAATGGAAGGCCGGACATTCTCGAATGTCAGACGGGCTATCTGAAATTGCCACGGAGAGGCGGGCGGCTGGATAGTCCCCGGCTGAAGCGTCATATTCATATCGCGGATCTGCATCTGTTTAACATGAATATGGTGGACGGACCATTGGCCCATAGCCTGATCCAGCGTCATGCTTCCAATGGTCCACGCGGGTAAGCCCGCGGACCCGAGACGAATCCCGCGAGCCTCGCCACTTACATCTACGCTCCACGGGTTATGCCGGTCTTGTCGCCCCATCTGTACATCTCCGGTCCATATGCCGGATTGCACCGTCCTGCCATGCACCGCGGGAAGAACATCGCCAAGCTCCGCCAGGGATATGCTCCTGCACCTGGCCTGAATCCGGACATGATCCTCTTTCATTTCTCCCTTAAGCCGGATATCTCCGGAATTCGGCTGATCCATCAGGCGCACATTGCCATCAAACATGAAGCGGCGCTGCGCCCAGTTTGTATGCCAGTTCAACGCTCCGCTGCTTTTCCCCCGTAGTTTGGTCTCCAGCCCCAGGATGCGAACCAGCCTTGCCGTCGCCATATCCTTCCAGTCTGCCTCGCCGCGAAAAGAATCATGATTCCGCTCGCCATGCAGACGTATCATTCCCCCGCCGCTATTCCCGTTTAACTCATAGCCGCCCGCGGCGATACGCCCTGCAATATCTCTCACCTGCCATGGCCCCTTTTCATCGGTGAACCGAATCCTCCCGTTCGCCAGAATCAACGCACCCGCATGATCCATCACTGAAAGCCATGCAGTCATGACATTGGGATGTGCGCCCTGTAACCATTGCGCCAGGTCAGCGCGGGGCAACGACAGGCTCATGCCATCAAGGTGAATCCGGGAAAAGTGCGGGAATTTTGAAAGCATGGCGCTGGTCGATGCATGCAGGGAGATGCGGGGCACCCTGACCGACCATGGCCCCTGCCTGATCCGCAGGTCATTGATGGTCAGGGCGCCGCGCAACAGGTGATACCTGACCCGCGAAACCTTACCCTTCATCGGATGCAGCCACGCATACACCGCCCGCTGCATCACATTCTGCGCATGTGCCTGAACCGTAAAATGCGCAGCCATCAGCATCAGCGACAGTATGGCCATAACGGCCAGATACCAGCGCGCCGGGCCGGGCATGCGGCCTGCATGGCGCCGAAACAGCGGATGGTGAGTCATGCCATCGTTATCCCCGCAATTGCTCAATGACCCGGTGGTCTTCCAGCGTTGACATATCCTGCTGAATATCCCTGCCCGCAGCGATATCGCGCAACAGTCGCCGCATGATCTTGCCGGAACGGGTCTTGGGAAGATTATCGGTGAAACGAATCTCATCAGGCCTGGCGATTGGGCCAATTTCATCCACCACATGTGCCTTGAGTTCATTTTTGAGAGATTCCGATGCTTCACATTTAAGGACAACAAAAGCGCAAATGCTCTCGCCCTTGACGGCATCCGGACGACCGACCACCGCCGCCTCAGCCACCGCTTCATGGGACGCCAACGCCGACTCAATCTCCATGGTGCCCAGACGGTGCCCGGCAACATTGAGTACATCGTCCACGCGCCCCATTATCCAGAAATAGCCATCCGTATCACGGCGCGCCCCATCGCCGGAGAAATAGTAGCGTCCGTCAAATTTTTTCCAGTAAGCGTCGATATAACGGGCATGATCGTTCCATATGTCACACAACATCGATGGGCACGGCCTGGTTATCACCAGCATGCCGCCTTCATCCGGCATCATCGTCTTGCCATTCCTGTCTACCACCTCCGCGAAAATGCCAGGCAGCGGCAGCGTGGCCGAACCGGGCTTGGTTGGCGTGACAAAAGGCAGGGGTGAAATCATGTGCCCGCCGGTCTCGGTCTGCCACCAGGTATCCACGACAGGGCAGCGCTCCTTGCCGATGACTTTGTGGTACCACATCCATGCCTCCGGATTGATAGGCTCCCCTACTGTTCCCAGTATCCTGAGCGAGGATAAGTCATGCGCCTCCGGCCATTCATCGCCTGCCTTGATGAGGGCGCGAATGACCGTCGGCGCCGTGTAAAAAACAGTCACGCCGTGATCGGCGCATATCTTCCACGGCCGGCCCGGATCGGGATGCGTCGGCACGCCTTCGTACATGAGCGTCGTGCCGCCACAGGCCAGCGGTCCGTACACGGCGTAGGTGTGTCCGGTAATCCAGCCAATATCCGCCGTACACCAGAACACATCGGACTCCGGATGAAAATCAAACACCCATTGCATGGTCAATTGCGCCCACAGCAGATAACCCGCCGAGGCGTGAACGACCCCCTTCGGCGCACCGGTCGATCCGGAGGTATACAATATCAGCAACGGATGCTCGGACGGACACGATACGGCCTCGCATTGATCCGGTTGCACGGCGAGAGCCTCATGCCATTCTATATCGCGTCCCGCCTGCATCTCGATATCGTTGCCGCCACGCCGCACTATCAGCACGTGCCGGATGCCGGGGCAACCTTGCGACAGCGCCTCATCCACATTGGGTTTGAGCGCATGCACTTCTCCCCGTCGCCATCCTCCATCCGCCGTGATGACGATCTTCGCGCCTGCATCCTCGGTGCGTTCCCTCAAGGCATGCGCTGAAAATGCGCCGAACACCACCGAATGCGTTGCGCCGATGCGAGCGCATGCCAGCATGGCCACCGCCGCCTCCGGAATCATCGGCATATAAATGATCACGCGGTCGCCCCGCTCCACACCCAGAGTCTTGAGCGCATTGGCGGCACGGCAAACATCGGCCAACAATTCCCGGTAACTGATCCGGCGTACCTCTCCCGGTTCGCCTTCCCAGATAATGGCGGTGCGCTCACCCAATCCCGCATCCACATGCCGATCCAGACAATTTTCCGAAATATTTAATTCTCCGTCTTCAAACCAGCGGAAAAATGGCGTTTTATCGGCGTTTAATACCCTTAGGAAGGGCGCCTTCCATACCAAATACTCCTTCGCCAGTTGACCCCATGTTCCTTCCATGTCCTCATCAAAGCGTTTCCACAAATCGCGGTATGCCTGCATGGATGGAATATGCGCCGCGGCATTGTCCGCCGGAGGAAACGTTCTGTGCTCATTGAGCATGGAATAAATGGTATCGGTCATGTTTTATCTCCTGGTTATGATGGCGGCATCCGTGCCTCAACCATGGCGAAGCTTCTACTACATGATGACTTGTGTTAATATGGCGACATGGATGCGTCCATGATAATGCTGATAACCAGCGTAGACAGTCAAGAGATTGCGGAATCACTGGCACGCGATATGCTCCAGCAGCGGCTGGCCGCGTGTGTTCAGATTTCAGCTTCCACCACATCCGTGTACTATTGGGAAGGTAGTGTGGATTCGGCTGAGGAATATCGTATGTCCATCAAAACCACGGCGAAGAAACTGGATGATGCCATTGCCTGGCTGTGTCAGCATCACCCTTATGAAGTACCGGAGCTGGTTTGGTGGTCCGTGCAAGCCAGCGGTGCATATGCCGACTGGGCGCATGAATCGACGCAACCAGCCCGTTGATGTCAACCGGATCAAGGAGATCACCAGATCACCCCTGATCAGGAAGATCACCATTGATTGAAGTTTCATTTGCCGGTGCGTTACTGGCCGGAATACTTTCTTTCCTGTCTCCATGCGTACTACCGCTGGTGCCGGCCTATCTTTCTTACATCAGTGGTGTTTCGGTTGATGCCCTGCGCACGGAAGAGGCTCATGTGCGCCATCGAGCCTTGCTGCAATCCCTGTGGTTCATTGCCGGGTTCAGCCTGGTATTCATTGCACTGGGTGCATCCGCCACCCTGCTTGGCCAGTGGCTGCTGGGGCATTTGCAGGCGTTGGGCAAGATCGCCGGCGTGGTTATCTTCATCTTCGGCCTGCATTACACCGGCATCATTCGTATCCCGTTTCTCATGATGGACGCCCACCTGAATACTGAGAGGGTCAAGGCAACGCGCGGTCTTGGCGCATTGCTGTTGGGAAGCGCCTTCGCTTTTGGCTGGACGCCCTGCGTCGGCCCGATTCTGGGCGCGATCCTCGCCATGGCGGGCGCGCAGCATAATGTGTTGCATGGCACGGCGCTTTTGGGTGTCTATTCGCTGGGGTTAGGCATTCCCTTTCTGCTGGCAGCCGCGGCCACCAATCATTTTATCCGCTGGATGCAGGACTTTCGCCGTCACCTGCATGCCGTCGAATTCGTTTCCGGCATTCTGTTAATGGCGGTGGGAACGCTTATTTTCCTGGGAAGCTTCAGCACTTTGTCCGGGTGGTTAGTTAGATACGCCCCCTTTCTGGCCAATATTGAGACCTCGCTTAATCCCTGATCCGTTTGGCTCGATTATCTCTGAATCATCCCGCGGTTGACCATCCCGCATACCAGTGCTTCAATGGACACATGCAGGAAACTGATCCCAAACAGGCGTTTTCCGAACGCAAGGAAAAACTGTCTGCGGCACTGGCGGGAATTCGCCGTAACATGGAAGGTTTGATGGCCGAAAATCAGCGTCTACGGGAAGTTGTCCGCCTGGCGGAAAGTGAATTGCGAAAACGCCGCGATCAGATCCAGCAACTTGAAAACGATTTGCATGGTCAGGATGACAAGCGCCTGGAGGCCAGGGGCCGCATGGAACATGTCATGGAAAAACTGGACCACCTGATGGTCCGAACGGGGGATCCGGAATCATGAACCAATCCGTCAAAGTCATCTTTATGGGGCGCAGCTTTTCCATTCGGACAGAAGACGATCCTGAACAGGTTCAGGCTGCCGCGCAATTGGTGCAGGAACAGGTGGACGAGCTGCGTAAGCTGGGTACGACGGTCGCCTCGGATCGCCTGCTCGCACTGGCCGCACTCAACCTGGCCGGCGAGCTTTTACGGAAGGAGGAGACGCAGCACCAGGATTTAGACAGCTTGCTATCTGAGCTGGATGTTGTAGTCTCACAGGCACAGGGTTTAGCGGAAGCGCCCCTGCGTTGAGCGCAAGGCAATTATTGCCCGAGCCGATAACTGCTGAAAGGGAGTTTATGCTATCCTGATCGTGTGTATCCCCGATCTCATATGCGATCATACGGGAAACCTGACGTCAGGATGCGGCGCCCACTTCGTTTGAAGGGTTCGGCAGCACTACGCCACAACGCCAGCGCGGGGGTGCCCTTTTTCTGTTCATCTTTTACCAAATCCGGCAATGCAATTGGTCCATAGCCCCATATCATGAATCTGAAACAGCAATACCGCGGGCGAGCGCTAAGGCTGCGGCGGGCGCTTTCCGCCGAAGAGCGCAGCGCCGCATCCGTGCGCATCCGGGATGTTTTATTATTTCAACTTGAACAACGTAAGCTGCTAGCTGCTCCCTTGCTCATTTATCGGGCCATGGAAGACGAGGTGGATACGCGCCAGCTACTGGACATGGACCGCGATCGGATGTTTGCGCCGGTTGTTCACAGCCCTGACGCCATGCAATGGCGCGAGACGGGGCCGAATACCTGCTGGGAAACTGGAAAATTTAACGTGGAAGAACCCGTGAGCGGGCGTTTATGGGAACCCCGGATGGGCAAGTCCGTGCTGATCTGTCCCCTGGTGGGCTTTGACCGTTCAGGTAATCGCCTGGGACTTGGCACGGGATGCTTCGATCGATGGCTGGAACAGTTCGCCGGGCATCTGTTAACCACCATCGGGCTGGCATTCTCATGCCAGGAGGCGCCGGTTATTCCAGTCGAGGACCATGATGTTCCGCTGGATGTCATTATAACCGAACGGGAGATCATTGAATGCCGAAAATACTGAATATCCTTGCCCTGGGCGACATTATCGGGAAAGCAGGCAGGCGAGCACTGAAGCAACATCTACCGTGCCTGATTGATCATCACAACGTGGATTTCGTTGTTGCCAATGGTGAAAACCTGGCCGCCGGATTCGGTTTAACCGAAAAAACGGCGGAAGAAATGTTCGAAATCGGCGTCGATGTACTCACCAACGGTAACCATTGCTGGGATCAACGCCAGATTATGCCCCTGATGGATGAGGATGAACGGCTGATTCGTCCCGCCAATTTTACCGAAGATGCCCCCGGACATGGTTGGACGGTGCGCGAAACGGCCAGTGGACGCAAGGTTGCAGTCATTAATCTTATCGGGCAGGTCTTTATGGGTCCGTGGGATTGTCCTTTCCGCGCCGCTGACCGGGTATTGGCGGAAATACCATCGGATGTCAGCGCCATCATTGTGGACATGCATGCCGAAGCGAGCAGCGAAAAGATGGGGATGGGCTGGTATCTGGATGGCCGCGCTTCATTTGTATTCGGCACCCACACACATGTGCCCACCTGTGACGAAACCATTCGACCCCGGGGTTGCGCCTATCAAACCGATCTCGGCATGACAGGTGCTTATCAATCCATTATCGGCATGCAGGTGGAAGGCGCATTGACACGCATGGTGCAGAAATTGCCACAGCGCTTTAAAGCGGTAGAGCGAGGCGGCAGCATTTATGCTTCACTGGTCAAAATAGACGCATCAACCCGGCGCGCGCAAAGCATCGAACGCATCCACATCCCGCCCAATTGAATGTACCGGCAAGGCCGGGTTCAGGCCGCCGCGGAAGACGGTTCCGGAATATCAGCAAACGTCTTCAGCTTTCTGGCACGTGACGGATGCCGTAACTTACGCAGGGCCTTGGCTTCGATCTGGCGGATACGCTCACGGGTCACGCCGAACTGTTTGCCCACCTCTTCCAGCGTATGATCCGTATTCATGCCAATGCCAAAGCGCATACGCAATACCTTCTGTTCGCGTTCCGTCAACTGCCCCAGCACTTCAAGGGTCGCTTCGGCAAGCGCCGCATTCACCGCGCCATCCAGAGGATTCTCGGCATTTTCATCCTTAACGAAATCCTTGAGTTGTGAATCTTCCTCATCACCAATGGGCGTTTCCAGCGATACCGGTTCCTTGGCCACTTCGAGAATCTGGCGCACCTTGTCTTCCGGCATTTCCAGATGTTCGGCCAGCTCCTCCGGCGTGGGTTCGCGACCGATTTCCTGGGCAATACGGCGGGAAACGCGCATCATCTTGTTAATCGTTTCAATCATGTGTACCGGAATCCGGATGGTGCGCGCCTGATCGGCAATGGAACGCGTGATAGCCTGTCTGATCCACCATGTTGCATAAGTGGAGAATTTATATCCACGCCGCCATTCAAACTTGTCCACCGCTTTCATCAAGCCAATATTTCCTTCCTGAATGAGATCAAGGAAACCCAGCCCGCGGTTGGTATATTTCTTGGCGATGGAAATGACCAGGCGCAGATTGGCCTCAATCATTTCACGCTTCGCCTGGCGCGCCTTGGCCTCACCCATGGTCAGCCGCCGTGCGACCTGTTTGAGTTCATGAACATCCAGTTCGATCTCTTGCTCCACACGCTTGATGCGCCGCTGGTTTTCCCGAACCTTGCCAGCAACAGACTCCAGCGCCTCGGTCCATGCCGTACCCGCATGCGCCGCCAGCAGCGTATCCACCCAGCGCTCGTCATTTTCCATGGGTTGAAAACTGTCAATAAACAGCTTACGCGGCATTTTCGCTTTCAAGGACAAATCACGAATAACCCGCTCATACTTTCGCACATGCTCAATCGCATTCTTGAACCGCTGCACCAGCATATCAATCTGTCTGCTCGAGAACGGAATACTGACCAGTTCGGCAAGCATTTCCTCCAGCGTCTGTTTCAGGGTAGCCGCAAGTTTGACATTATCGGGTTTGGTCCCCAGTTGCTTCTTTTGTTTAAGAAATTTGGTATGCAACTTTCTGGCCGCCTTAAAATGCGAAATGGCATCGTTCAGCTGTTCCTCACGGGTGATGACCATTTCCTGCATCGGCGTGCCATCCGGCGTAGCTTTACGCGCCTTGATGGCTTCATTCAGCTTTTCCTGATCAACCGGTTTGTCCTTGTTATCAGCCTCGTCTTCGTCGTCATCCAGATCATCATCGGCCGATTTGTTTAACTGTGATTCATATTGCGCAATCGCGGCGGCGTTCACAACCTTGTCATCAATATCAAGAACATGGCGCAGATCGGCTTCCTCTTCCTGCGCCTTGTCGCCCAGCAGCATAATTTCCCGAAACGTGGCCGGACACAGGCAAATTGCTTCCAGCACCTGTCTGCGCCCTTCCTCAATGCGGCGGGCAATTTCGATTTCACCTTCCCGCGTCAACAGCTCAACCGTTCCCATCTCGCGCAGATACATGCGCACCGGGTCATCGATACGAACCACGGTTCCCAACGTGGTCGTATCCGCCCGCAGCGCGGAATCTTCCTTACGCAGGCGATCCTTGCGAATGCTGTATTGACTATTCGGAGCGCGTTCCGGGTCCACCACGTCAATGCCCATTTCGGTGAACAGATTAATAACTTTCTCGACCTGATCCGGCGACACCAGCCCCTCCGGCAAATGCTGATTCAAATCATCATAGGTAATAAAGCCTTCCGCTTTACCGCGCGCCATTAAAACGCCCAGATTCTGAAGCCTGATCTGCTCTTTATTCGGCATGGATATCAACCTCTTCGTTGTTGCTGTATTTTCCACGATCGCTTTTTCATGCGCGTGCTTTCTTCAATGCTCATTCCGCCTTGCTTGCGACGGCGTTCAATATAATCACTTTCCATAGCCAGTAGCAGGGTGGCAAATTCATCATCCGTTACATCCTGTTGATTCGCCCAGCGGGGGATGCATTCATCCCGCGGAAACTCGCGTCTGATCGTTTGTACGACATTCAGATTGACTGCCGTCAATTCCAGAGCGCGGGTGTATACATGATTGAATGTGGTGTCGTCAAGAAGAAAGTGTTTCGCGACCTTCGGCAGGGTGCCAATTCGGGTGGGATTCCGGATCAAGGCAGCGAGAAATGTTTCCTGTAACTCTGCCGAGGGACTGACAATATTTTTAACAGCAGTGAGAGACTGACGTCGTCCATCCCCTTTCAATTTAATGCCTGTCGCGGACTCAGCCTCTTGCCGCCAGGCCTGCCTCAGGTAATCGTCCTGCATGCCGGTTAACATGGTATCGGCTTTCTTGGCCATACGGGCGCGGCCTTCGGCGCCGTGGCCGGCAAGGATGCGTAAGCCGGCAATCCATGTATCCAATATCGGTTTGCTCTCTTCATCGATACGCCGGACGAAAGCATCAGCGCCTTCCTGCTGCAACAAACTATCCGGATCTTCTCCCTCGGGCAGATACAGGAAACGTGGGCCATGCTCTGGAACCAGCACGGGCAGCATTCGTTCCAGCGCCCGCCATGCGGCCTGTCGCCCGGCGCGGTCGCCGTCAAAGCAGAATACAGGCTCGGCATGCAGGCGCAAAATTTCGCGTACCTGCCGTTCGCCTATGGCCGTACCCAGCGGTGCCAGCCCCACTGGCAACCTGTGCGCCGCCAAAGCCAGTACATCCATATAACCTTCCACCACCACCAGAAGCTTGCGTTTGCGAATGGTTTCACGATGCTCCCGGTAACCATAGAGTAATTCCGACTTGTGATAATAGGGTGTTTCAGGCGAATTCAGGTATTTGGGTTCCCCTTTCTCTATAATACGCCCACCAAAACCCGCCACATGGCCGCGCCGGTCACGGATGGGAAACATGACCCGCGCACGGAAACGATCCGTATACCCGCGATCACCCTTGAACAGCAACCCCACCGCTTCCAGTCGGGTCAGTATTCGATCATCCCGCCCGAAGCTCTCTCGCATAAATCCATAGCCCGGCGGAGCATATCCCAGCCTGTAATGCTTGATAACCGGTTCAGGCAGCCCCCGCCGCTGGAAGTACTCCCGCGCTGGTTTTCCCTGTTCCGAATGCAATGCAGTGGAAAAAATGCTGGCCGCGCGATCCAGCAAAGCAAGATCCTGTTTCTTTCGCGCTTCCTCTTCCGGCGCAGGGGTACTGTCTTTTGGAACTTCAAGTCCCGTCTGTTCAGCCAGATATTCGACGGCTTCCGGAAAGGAGTAACCATCATGTTCCATCAGAAACCGGAATGCGCCGCCGCCTTTGCCGCAACCGAAGCAATAGTAGAGCTGCTTGTCGGCGGAGACCGAAAATGAGGGAGATTTTTCATGATGGAACGGGCACAAGCCCATGAAATTCGCCCCTGATTTTTTTAGTTGCACATGAGGTGCAATCAGTTCAACGAGGTCGGTTCGGGCCAGTATTTCATCCAGAAACGCAGCAGAAAAATACGCCATACCCTTTATGTAGCCGATGTGGCGGAAATATTTACGCCTTTAATTGTAATGGATTCCAGGGAGAGAGTGCGTAGCCGTGCATGCGGACGGCCGACGAAGTATTCGGTGCAAACAAAGGAACAGACAAGGGCGCGGCGACATTGATAAAGAATGTGGGTTAGAATAAGGGAGATGCCAGTTCAAAATTCAATGATTCCACCCAAGCCAGTGGCGTATGGAGATGAGATGCTGACGATACATACTGAGCATAATAATCCTTCTCAATCATAAGAACAAGGTAACGACTCAGCACCCCCCGTCTTTTGCCCTCTGGCGGCGTTCCTGCGATGCTCAAATCCTCACATATGACCCATATGCTACGGATTCTGCGCTTCTCGCGCCTTGCCAGAGAACAAAATCCAGGGGGTGCTGAGTCGTTACAGAACAAGATTGTTTTATCTACCCGGGCCTCTTTATGGATCGACGTGATCATTGCGCCTGCCTGTGCGTGCCGCATACATTTGGATTTCTGATAATGCAAAAATATATGGATGCACTATCATACAGCCATATCGAAACTACGGATTAAAGGGAGTGTTACATGTTTTGTCGAAGTAGCGCTGTCCGGAACTGAACTCATCATGAACTGGCAACCGCTCTGGCTTTCCTTTGAACTGGCAGCAACAACGATGCTTTTACTGTTGCTGCTTGCGACGCCCCTGGCCTGGTTTTTGGCTTTTACCCGTATGCGTGGCCGAGGCGTACTCGAAGCCGTGTTCGCACTACCTCTGGTGCTGCCCCCCACCGTGCTTGGATATTTTTTACTGGTCGCTATCGGAAGCCGCTCTCCAATCGGCCAGTGGTACCATGCGATCTTTGGTTCTACTTTTGCTTTTTCTTTTGCCGGTCTGGTGTTCGCCTCCATGCTTTACAGCCTGCCTTTCGCCGTGCAGCCGATGCAGAATGCGTTCGAGTCGCTCGGGAGGGAATTAAGCGAGGCATCCCGTACGCTGGGGCTGAATGCATGGCAAAGTTTTTTTCGCGTCCTGCTGCCTGGCGCACGGATCGGTGTGATTACCGGCGCGGTTCTCTCGTTTGCCCACACGCTGGGAGAATTTGGCGTCGTGCTGATGATTGGCGGCAGTATTCCCGGCAAAACAAAGGTGGCCTCCATTGCAATCTATGAGTATGTGGAAAATCTGGAATACCATGCGGCCAACACCATGGCTCTGGCGCTGCTCGCGGTCTCCTTCACCATTCTGTCCGTAGTCTACTATTACAACCGGCGCTTAAGCCGCATGGTGCTGGGTTAAAAGCGTAAGATGCTGACGATCAATGTCAAAAAGAAATTTTCCGGCTTCGAGATGAATGCGGTTTGGCGCGCCGGACACGGGATTACCATCCTGTTCGGCCCAAGCGGTTCAGGAAAAACGACAATGCTGCGCATCATTGCGGGGCTGGAGCAGCCTGATGAGGGTTATGTCAATGTTGCCAATCGCATTCTGTTCGATGGGAAAATCAATCTGAAGCCTGAAAAACGTCACGTGGGATTTGCCTTTCAGGATCATGCATTATTTCCGTGGCTGACGGTAAAGAAAAATATCCTGTTCGGTATCCCGCGCGGGCAGCGGGAGCGCAGCATGGCATGGGTAGATACGCTGATCACAACATTCGGGATCGGGCATTTACTGGATAAACGCCCGGCGCATTTGTCCGGCGGCGAGGCGCAGCGCGTGGCTCTGGCGCGAGCGCTGGCGCCCCGTCCAGAATTGCTTCTGATGGACGAGCCGTTTTCAGCCGTAGACGGAGCTTTGCGCATTCAATTGCGAAATTTCATCAGGAACATCCAGAAAGAATGGGATATTCCGGTGATTCTTGTCACGCATGATATGGCGGAGGCGCATCTGATGGGTGATCACCTGGTGAAAATGTACCAGGGCGGGGTGATCTATGACGGACCGGTGGACGGTCTCGTGAAACAATCCTCCGGTGCTGCCATGGTTGCCTACTGATGCCTGGTAGCAGGGGGGATTTGACGCACTTCGATGAGGCGGGAAGGGCGCGCATGGTGGATGTGTCGGCCAAGGATGAGACCGTGCGCATCGCCGTGGCCCGAGGCGAGATTCATATGCGGCCTGAAACCATGGTCCGGATTCAGGAGGGAAAGATTAAAAAGGGTGACGTGCTGGCCGTTGCCGATGTGGCGGCGGTGATGGGCGCCAAGCGTACGCCGGATATGATTCCCATGTGCCACACCCTTTTATTGTCCGGCGTAAATGTCGAGTTTGAGGAGAGGCGGGAACCGGCAACAGATGGACGTTCGATTCTGGATGTGCAAGTGAAGGTCAAGTGTACAGGTTCCACCGGCGTGGAGATGGAAGCCCTGACCGCGGTTTCGACGGCGTTGCTGACGGTGTATGATATGTGCAAGGCCATTGATCGCGGCATGACCCTGGCCGGCATTGAATTACTGGAAAAGCAGGGTGGGAAAAGCGGCCATTACATCCGGGGGAAATCATGATTCGAGTACTGTTTTTTGCACGATTGGCTGATCTTGCCAAGGTGCGGGAGGCTAAATTCGACTGTCCGGATGGCGGTATCCGTATGGATGAACTGCTACGGCAAGTGGTGGCCCGTTTTCCTTCGCTGGAGGCGTCTCTAGCCCGGCCGAAGCTGATGTTTCTGGCAATCAATCAGGAACAGGCCGATCTTGATGCGCAGGTAAAAGACGGGGATGAGATGGCGATTATGCCACCGTTTTCGGGAGGTTAAGGATGATGACTTCATCAAGGATAAGATATCAGGAGAAGCACGTTGAGTGAGCCAGTACGCATACAGACCGGGGATTTCTCCGTCGAGGAGGAAGTAAAGGCGCTACATTCAGGCAATGGCCGCATCGGAGGTATTGTTACTTTTCTGGGAACGGCACGCGATTTATCCAGGGGGCGAAATGTGTCCCGGATCGAATTTGAGGAATATGCCGGTATGGCTGTAAAAGCGATGAATGTCCTGCGCGGCAAGGCGATGAATCAGTTTGATATTATTGACATGCGCATTGTCCATCGCATCGGCACGATTCAGGCCGGTGAGCAGATCGTGTTGATTATCGCCGGTGCCGTACATCGGGGTGCTGCCTTTGATGCCTGCGAATGGTGCATTGATGCGCTCAAGAAAACGGTGCCGATCTGGAAAAAAGAGGTCACGCCTTCGGGGGAGACCTGGGTGGAGGATCATCCATGATGAACAAGCAAGGGCATGGCGGCTTCATGAACAGTCCGGGTTAGGCGTGAGCTCTATTCAGGGCGTGTCCTGCGTGGTCCTTACTGGCGGCGAATCGAAGCGTATGGGTGCCGATAAAGCTTATGTGCAGCTTGCCGGCCGTACGCTCATTGAGCGGGTGCTAACAACGGTGACGCCCCTGTTCGATGATGTCATGATCAGCGGACGGGATAAAACAGTCAAGATTAACGGAACGCGCTTTGTCAAAGACCGGCATACAGGCCGCGGTCCGGCCATTGGTCTTTGCGCCGCCATGCAGGAGGCCCGGCATCCATACCTTTTCGTAATCGCCTGCGATATGCCCTTCGTCCTGCCCCGGCTTATTAAATTCCTTGCCTCAAACCCGGACGGATATGATGTGGTCATGCCAATGTGCGGCGGCAGGCCCGAGCCCTTGTGCGCGTTGTACAGTAAGGCGTGCCTCAAGGCCCTTGCCGGGCGTGTGGAAAATGGTGAGCGCGGACTTGTTTCATTCATTGAAAACACACCTGAGCTCAAGGTACGGCGCATCAGCGAGCAGGAACTGTGGAAGATTGATCCGGATCTGCGATCCTTTGTGGATATTGATTCGTCCGATGCTCTGGCCGAGGCTGAGAGAATGATGACATGAAAATATCGTCCGATGTCGTCCAGTTTTCTCTCTTCCTATCCTGGATAATTCATGAATCGCCGTGATGATCACGCAGGGCGCCTGTATTTTTTGCTATTGTCGTTTGCCAGCGCCGCGGCCATGTATACGATGTTGCATGTACTGTATCCATATCTGAAACATAAATCATACGACGGGAGGTCATCTTGAAAACTGTTACCGAAGCCCAAAAAATTATCCTGCGGCATGTGCGGCGGCTGGGTGCGGAGTTCGTACCTATCGAGGGAGTTTTGGGTCGTGTGTTAGCTGAGGATGTGGTCTCCAACCGTAATCATCCACCCTGTGACGTATCGGCCATGGATGGTTATGCGGTCCGTTCCGCGGATGTGAAAGGTGCGGTGAAAGATGCGCCTGTGAAACTGGAAGTAGTGGATGACATCCGTGCCGGAGATAGTCCAAAATGTGTTGTGGGGCCGGGCGAGGCGTCAATGATCATGACCGGCGCCCCCGTTCCGGACGGTGCGGATGCGGTGATTCGTGTTGAAGACACCAGCCGTCGAAGTCACAGAGGCAGGCATGGCAAGGAGGCGCATCCTGACGAAGTGGATATTCGGGCGGAGGTTCCCTGTGGAAACAACATTCGCCCCATGGGTGAAAACATGAAGCTGGGTGATGCGGTGCTGCATGTGGGGGCGGTGATCCGGCCAGGCGAGGTTGGTATCCTGTCGATGGTAAAGAAGGCGGCGGTGAGCGTTTTTCGCTGCCCGACAGTGGCTGTTCTGGCTACGGGTGATGAGTTGGAAGCCCTTGATGAGCCGTTGAACCCGGAAAAAATACCCAACTCAAATACGTATTCCACCATGGCACAGATACAGGCGCTGGGCATCGAACCCGTTCTGCTGGGTATTGCCAGGGATACGCGCGAGCATCTGGAGGAGAAACTTCGTCAGGGCCTGCAATACGATGTGCTGATCATTACGGGCGGCGTATCCGTTGGCCATCACGATTTTGTTCGTCCCACGCTTCGGGATATGGGTATTGCCATGCATTTTTGGCGGGTGGCTATGCGCCCGGGTCATCCAATGGCATTTGGCACCGGGCCGAAAACAAAGGTCTTTGCCCTGCCCGGCAACCCGGTGGCCGGCATGGTGTGCTGTGAGCAATTTGTCGCACCGGCTATACGGAAGATGATGGGCTTTGAGCGATTGTACCGCCTGACAGTGGAAGCCATTGTGTCCAGGGATGTGAAAGACCGGGCCGGTCGCATACACTTTATGCGCGCCCGCCTGACCGGTGAAGGTAATAATCTGCGGGTTGAATCGGTTGGAGCGCAGGGCAGCGGTATTCTGATGTCGATGGTGCATGCGGATGCGCTGATGATCGTGCCTGCTGATTGCATCTGTTTGTCCAGGGGGGAACGCGTGCGTGTGCAGTTACTCAATGGAAATAGCTACCAGTCTGAACCATGCCTGGAAGGGAACTCCCGATCTTGTTCAACGCACGGAAGCTGAAGCTATCAAATGCTGATATGGCGGAGAGGGTGTCCGTCACATTGCACTTGCAACATGCTGTTATCATTGAATAAATACATTTCCGTATTTTCAGGTACCGCCATAAGTACCACCAAAATGCTCATGTCACTATGGGCTGAAAACCTTCCAAAGCATCGCCATGGTGAAGGCAAGATTGAAGGCAATCATCCATTGAATAAGGTTGATCCTGCCGTCCATGATAATCATACGCTTATCTAGATGCACAATATCGCCCTTGGTAGCCAGTTGCGTATCCAATGCTTCACTCATGGCGGACTTCTGCGCTTCAGCCAATGCTTCGGCCTGTTTCGTATCGAAGCCTCCGGCCTCAAGCCGCTTGGCATACTTCAGCGTATCAAAGGTTGCGCTACTCATACCGCAAGATTAGCACATCAGGCGGACGGTGAACAACGGAACTGATTTCGCGCCCTTTTAGGGACACAAGAAACTCCTTTTTTATGGTGCCGAAAAACTTACTTTGAATCTCGCCTCTCCCGCCATCCCGGTTTTCGCCCTGTCGATAAGCCACCATGCAACTTGCATCGGCCATTTCTGGGGAGGTTTAGACCCCTATCCCATACGGGCGGCGCTTGGCAGGGTGTCCCTTTCCGGGTTCTTGTGCCGCATTTTGGTTTGGA
>CAYOUW010000022.1:0-22919 GCA_964407235.1 uncultured Zetaproteobacteria bacterium
ACCGAACCCGTTCTTCGCCTGAATGTTGCAAGAGGCTCCCTGGACTGTCGGATATGCTTTTTTATATCCCGGATCCTTTATGAATAATCCGGGATAGTCAGTCTCTCGCGAACCCCGTGAGTTCCCACAGGCGCTGAATATCTTTTCTCAGGTCAGCCACCTCTTTTTCCAGCAGGACCATGCGATCATGCTCCATCTTGCCGCTACCCGACGAATCGCCAATCCCTTTTGCAACGGCTTCAATCTCCGGCTCGCCGCACAGCAGGTGCGCATAACGATCCCCCCGTTGCTCGGGAGTGCGCGGAATCCGAACCAGCAAAGGTTCGTCGCGCCCGATGAGTTGATCCAGCAATGCTTGCAGCTCTTCAGTGCTTTCAAATGTGACCATGCGTCCTGTGTTGATACGAATCTCATTGAGGGTGATCGCACCGCGTAGCATCAGCACGCAGATCACGGCCCGTTCTTTGGAGGAAAGCTTTAACTTACGCGACAGATGGTGTTCAAAGCGGTCCGTCCGGCCATCCATACGTGCAGTCACCAGCCCGCGGCCCCGCAAGCCATTGACGACGCCGCCCACTTCGCCGATGCCCAGGCTCATCACCGGCGCACGGCTGCTTTTCTGGTTGCAAGCTGCGGTTAAGGCATTGAGCGTAAGGGGGTAATAGTCCGGCGTGGTCATCTGCTTCTCCATCAGGCAGCCCAATACTCGCGCTTCATGCCCTGACAACATCCCCTGAACTGATTCTTCCATCATGATTCAATTCCGCCTTTTTTCGGTTTTTGTTCACACCTGTGAAACCTTGCGTTCTCCGCGGTAAAATTTTCTGACCGGCTTTTATCTTAACACCGCCGGGCGTAAGCTGCCACCATGCCTGATATTGCAGTGGCCCTGATACATCATCCGGTGCTGAATCGGCTGGGTGATCCGTCCACCACGGCTATTACGTCCATGGATATTCATGACTTTGCACGCACCTGCGCATTCTACGATGTTGCGCCGGTTTATCTGGTGCATCCGGCGGCAGGGATGCACGCCATGGTGCAGGATATTACCGCTTACTGGCTGACGGGCGAGGGTGGAAAACGCAATCCGGGCAGGCGCGAAGTGATGAAACAGATTCGTATGGTGAACAGCTTGAAAGATATATTGCAGGATGTCGATTACAGGCTGTGGTATACGTCGGCGAACCCGCCGGAGGGCCGCACTCGGCCTTGTGAAACATTGTCCTCGGAAAGAGGGCCGCACCTGATCGTGTTCGGCACGGGCTGGGGCTTGAATGTGGAGGAAATGCCGGAACCAAATGGATGGTTGTCACCGATAGTCGGCATCGGTAAAGTGCGGCACCTTTCCGTGCGGGCGGCTCTGGCCATTTGCCTGGATCGGTTGTTTCGGGACAATTCGGATCGGGATAATCCGGATCGGAATAATCAACCCGCTGAACAGGCGTGAATGTGGAGGCAAGACAATGCGTGCGTTGGATGATGTAACCAGGGATCAGTTGCGTGATGATATTCCGGAATTCCGGGAGGGCGACAATGTCCGCGTGAATGTCCGCGTGGTGGATTTTAAGGAAACGAAAAAGGGCGTAGAACGCCGCGAGCGTTTACAGATGTATGAGGGGATTGTGATTGCCCGTCACAACAAAGGTATTTCCAGCTCCTTCACGGTACGGAAAATTTCTAACGGCATCGGGGTTGAACGTGTATTTCCGCTACATTCCCCAATGCTGGAGAGCATTAAAGTAGTGCGCCGCGGACGTGTGCGCCGCGCCAAACTTTACTACCTGCGCGCATTGCGTGGCAAGGCGGCGCGTATCCGCGAGCGCCGCGTTTAATCCGAAAGTTATGCGGGCGCGCCGAGCGATTCGGGCGTAAATGTCTGAATGCAAGGAGCCCGTTTGGGCTCCCTGTTGTTCCGGTTATTCCCTTACAGACCCTTTGCCTGCATTATTCATGAATCGCTGTGATGATTGCGCAGTAGAATGCAACGATATTTTTAATAGAGGATCTATCTATGCCCGACCGTTCCAATTTTTTTCATGCAGCCCTATCTGATGCGCCGGTAGCCGATGCCATTGTCGCTGAACTGGGTCGCCAGCAACATACGCTGGAACTGATTGCCAGTGAGAATATTGTGTCGAACGCAGTCATGCAGGCCCAGGGATCGGTGATGACCAACAAGTATGCCGAAGGTTATCCGGGCCGGCGTTATTACGGCGGTTGCGAGCATGTGGACAAAGTTGAGACGATGGCGCAGGAGCGCGCCAGAGAACTTTTTGGCGTTAAACACGCCAATGTGCAGCCGCATTCCGGTTCGCAGGCCAATATGGCGGTCTATATGGCCGTAATCAGCCCCGGCGATACCATCATGGGCATGAACTTGTCGCATGGCGGCCACCTGACGCATGGCTCTCCGGTCAATTTCTCCGGTCGTTTGTATCATGTGGTGGCCTACGGTGTGCGGGAAGATGACGAGCTGATTGATTACGACGCGATGCGGCAACTGGCCCTTGAACACAGGCCGAAGATCATTATCGGCGGCGCTTCGGCCTACGAGCGTCCGATTGATTTTGTCCGTATGCGTGAAATCGCCGATTCCGTCGATGCTTATCTGGTGGTGGATATGGCCCATTACGCGGGACTGATTGCCGCTGGTGAGTATCCGAGTCCGGTGGGGTGCGCGCATATGATTACGACGACGACGCACAAGACCCTCCGCGGCCCGCGTGGCGGCATGATTCTCACCGATGATGATGATTTGGCGAAAAAAATAAATTCGCGTATCTTTCCCGGTATTCAGGGTGGGCCGTTGATGCATGTGATTGCTGCCAAGGCAGTGGCCTTCGGCGAGGCGCTGGGCGAGCAGTTCAAATCCGATCAGAAACAGACCATTGCCAATGCGCGCGCGCTGGCGAAAACGCTGGCTGATGGAGGGTTGCGTATCGTTTCCGGCGGTACCGATTGCCATATGTTTCGCGTGGATGTTCGGCCGCAGGGTCTGACTGGCAAGGTGGCTGAGGGTGCGTTGGAAGCGGCCGGTATCACCGTCAACAAGAATACCATTCCGTTCGATCCCGAATCTCCGTTTGTCACCAGCGGTATTCGCATCGGTACGCCGGCGATTACCACGCGCGGCATGGGAGAGGCCGAAGCGATTCAAATCGGCGAAATGATTCTGAAGGTGCTGGGTGCGCCGGAGGACGAAGATGTGCGCGATGCGGTGTCGCTTAAGGTTCGTGCACTGACGGATCGTTTCCCGATTTACGGCTGATACAGGTTCTGTAAGGCATGCATTGCCCCTTTTGCGCCAATGATGACACCCGCGTCATTGATTCGCGCGTGGTGGGGGATGGCGCTGCAGTTCGACGCCGGCGCGAATGCGAGGTGTGCAATAAACGCTTTTCCACCTACGAACGCGCGGAGTTGCGTTTGCCCGTGGTGGTCAAGAAGGATGGCGCTCGGCAGACATTTGATAGCGGAAAAATCCGTTCAGGCATGCAAAAGGCACTGGAAAAACGTTCCGTTTCAGCCGATGCGCTGGAGCAGGGCGTTCAGACGATTGTGCGTTCAGTTCAGGAACTGGGTGAACCGGAGATCCCGGCAGCGGATGTCGGAAACCTGGTGATGGATCAGTTGCAACAACTTGATGGCGTAGCCTATATTCGATTTGCTTCCGTCTATCGGGAATTTAAGGATGTGGACGAGTTTCTGGCCGCGGTAAAATCGGCCATGAACGGTGAGGGAGAGTCTTGAAATGAGTATAAGTATCGCAGTCTTGCCGGGTGATGGCATTGGGCCGGAAATTGTACGCGAGGCGCTCAAGGTGCTGGATGTATTAAATTGGGAATACGGCCTGGATGCGGAATGGGAAGAGGCGGCCATTGGTGGCGCGGGCTATGACGCCTCTGGCGATCCCTATCCGGAAGGGACGCGATCCCTGGCGCGCGAGGCGGATGCGGTGCTGCTTGGCGCGGTGGGCGGCCCGCAATGGGAAGTCTTTGACAAGCCGTTGAGGCCGGAAGCGGGGCTGCTTGGCATTCGTGCCGATTTGGGGCTGTTTGCCAACTATCGTCCGACCAGGGTATACCGTCAGTTGCTGGACGCTTCCACCTTAAAGCCGGAAGTGATTGACGGGGTGGATATCATGGTCGTCCGGGAGTTGGTGGGCGGCGTCTATTTTGGTCAGCCGCGCGGCATTGTGGAGGAAAAAGGCATACGCCGCGGATTTAACACCATGGTTTACCGTGAGGATGAAATTATCCGTATTGCCCGCACGGCATTTGAGGCCGCACGTATTCGAGGCGGAAAAGTCTGCAACGTGGACAAGGCAAATGTCCTCGATGTATCCGAGTTCTGGCGAGAAATTGTGTGCCGTGTCCATGATGACGAGTTTCCCGACCTTGAGTTATCGCATATGTATGTAGACAACGCGGCAATGCAGCTCATTCGCAATCCGAAGCAGTTTGATGTGATGGTCACATGCAATCTGTTTGGTGATATTCTGTCGGACGAAGCTTCAATGTTGACCGGATCCATTGGCATGTTGCCATCGGCATCAATCGGCGAGAGACATGCGATGTATGAACCCATTCACGGCTCCGCTCCGGATATTGCGGGTCAGAACAAGGCCAACCCCCTGGCGACCATTCTGTCCGTCTCCATGATGTTGAAATATACGTTAGATTGTAGCGATCTGGCCGGAAAGGTGGATGATGCGGTCGAAGCGGTACTGGATGACGGGGTGCGCACAGGCGATCTGGCCGGTGGCAGTCAGACGGTCTCCTGCTCGGCGATGGGTGATGCGGTGTGCGGGAAACTCAAGGCGATGGCGGTTTAGTGATGGGTGAATTTCTTCCACGTAAGGACCAGTACAATATTGCCGTAGTCGGCGCGACCGGTACGGTGGGTCAAACCATGCTGGAAATTCTGGCTGAGCGGGATTTTCCTGTTGGCGAACTTGTGCCGCTGGCTTCCAGTCGCAGTGCGGGTTCAAGGATTGAATTCAGGGGCAAGGGATATGTGGTGCGGGATTTGGCGAATTTCGACCCGGCGGGGTTGCCGGGTGGACTCGATATTGCGCTGTTTTCTGCCGGAAGCGGCACATCGGAAGAATATGCGCCGCGCTTTGCCGGCGCAGGGTGCTATGTGATTGATAATTCCAGCGCCTGGCGCATGCATGATGATGTCTGTCTGGTGGTGCCGGAAGTCAATCCGCATGCGCTGGAAATGGCAAAAAAGAATCACATCATTGCCAATCCGAACTGTTCCACCATTCAGATGGTCGTGGCTTTGAAACCGTTACACGATGCGGTTCCCATCAAGCGCGTGGTGGTTTCCACCTATCAGGCGGTCTCCGGCGCCGGTGGACGCGCCATCAAGGAACTGGCTACGCAGACGCGTAATCTTCTTTCAGGAAACGAGGCCGAGGCCGATGTGCTCCCGGCACGCATCGCTTTCAATGTGATTCCGCATATTGATGTGTTTCTCGATGACGGTTATACCAGAGAAGAACGCAAGATGATGGATGAAACCCGTAAAATTATGGGGGCGGACATTGCCGTGACCGCGACGACGGTGCGCGTGCCCGTGTTCTACAGCCATTCGGAAGCCGTCAACCTTACCTTTGAAGGTTTCATGACGGCGGAACGCGCGCGCAATATTCTGGCGCAGGCGGATGGTGTCTGTGTTGTGGACGACCCTGCCAGCGAGGATTATCCACTACCCAGCGATGCGGCGGGTACCGATCCGGTATGGGTTGGCCGTATCCGTGATGATGATTCGTGCCCTGATTCCTTGCATTTATGGATTGTTGCTGATAATGTACGTAAAGGTGCGGCTCTAAATACCATTCAGATTGCGGAGATTCTTGTCCGACAGTCGGATGAATGACTAACCTGATGAGTGACTAACCATGGAGCGAAATTCCAGCCTGGAAATGGGTCAAAGTGGGGAATAAGATCGCCGCTCACGAGTTTTGCAAGAGGCTTGGCAGGCTCAAAAACTGGAACAGGGGAGATTAAATGGAGGAGGCTGGCATGAATCGCTGGATGCGGGGTCTGCTCGGTTTTTTTCTATGTTTCGTACTGGGTGTTTCCCAGGCCTATGCCGTGGCTTTGGGAAAAATAGAGGTGGCAAGCCATCTGGGTGAGGCCTTCTTTGCCGAAGTTCCGATAGAACTGGAAGAAAATGAAAACATTTCCGGCGTGTCCGTTGAACTGGCTTCGCCTGCCGATTACCGTATTCTCGAGGTGTACCGCGATCCTGCCCTGAATGCTATTCACGCCGAAATAAAAAATAATTCCCGTGGCGTTCGCGTGGATCTTTCTTCTAACTCCGTCATTGATGCGCCGTTCTTCAATCTGGTACTGAAAGTTCATTATGGGCACGCTACGCTTTTTAAGAAGTATCCCGTCTTCCTCAATCTGACGCAGGCGGAGCCTGTCAAGCTCAAGGCGCTGCCGATGGTTTCCATGTTAAATCCACGGACGGGTGCGAAGCAGAAGACACCGCCGGAAGCATCTGTCTCAACGACGCTGTCCACAACGCAATCCGGGGTTAAGGGTTCCACGGCATCCGCCTTTAAGCCCTATGGCGGTTGGGCGAGAATCGGACGCTATGGTCCGATGGTTTATGGCGATACGATCACCACCGTGGCCCGCCGTCTGCGAGTGAACGATCGTTATACCTTGCCACAGGTGATGATGGCCCTGTTCAACAAGAACAGGAAGAAGTTCAGCCATGGTAATGTCAACCTGATTAATGCCGGAACTTATCTTGATGTGCCCAAAAGCAGCGAAGTGGAGGAAATGACGCCTGTACAAGCCAAATTGTTGCTGGCGCAGCAGAATCGGGCCTGGAATGCTTTGAAGAAACAGCCCCGCTACGCGGCGGTGGCTGAGGCGCAGAAGAACCGCTACAGAACCCGCGTGCGCGTGGGCAGGAACGCCAGCGGCGTTGCCTCGGTTCCTGCTCCGGGCGCGGAAAGCACGGGTAGGACAAAAACAGGAACAAAAACAGGAACAGGCGCAGGCAAGGCCTCCGGCGCCGGAGTTTCTGCATCCGCCGCGCCAGAACCCATGCAACAGGCGAAGCTGGATTTGATGCGGCGGAAAAATACGGCCTTGCAGGAAAAACTCAAGGCCGCTGAAGGCAAAATTGACGCCCTTTCCGGCACACTGGCCAGTGCCGATGCCCGCACCGAAGCCGCCGCCGCCGATGCGCGTATCAGGAAGCTGGAAATCAGTCTGGCTCGCTTGCAGGCTGAACTGGATCGGAGCCAGCAGGAAGCAAAGTCTGCCGGGGGGGCGCCCCAATGGCTGACTTATCTGTTGAGTGCGCTGGTTATTTTGTTGCTGGCGGGCGTGGGCTATTTGCTACGGCGCGAACGCCTGCACCCGGCCGTAGCCTCAACCGCTGCGAGTGCCGGTGCGACCGCTTCCTCTTTGCCCCCTTCACTGGAAGATGACGTGCCAACGTTTGAAGAGGTTACGCCGGAGGCATCCTCGGTGGCTGAATCCGTTAAAAAGCCGGATCAGGCAACGATGCCAATGAATACGCAAGAATTTGAGGATGCCTTTACGGACAGTGTGCCGGATCTGACGGAATCCGATACCGCTGAAATGGAGGCCATCCAGGAGGCCATTGAAGAGGAACCGGATCCGCATGTGGACTACATGGCCGAAGCCGATGTTTATCTTCGCTATGGCATGGATGATGAAGCTGCCAGCCAGATTAGAATGGAGATCAGGCAGCGGCCGAATAATGCCGATGCGCATATCAAGTTGATCCGGACTCTCCAGTCGAAGGGCGATGAGGCCGCGTTGGATGCGGAGATCAAGGCCGGGCGCGCGGTGCTTGCCGGGGAAGGGTTGCGGGCGTTTGAGGCGGCTGCATCCTCGTCGGACGAAACCGAAGCAGAGATGGACCTGGGCGATACCTTGCCACCTACCGGAATTGAAGCGATTGATTTTTCCGAAACGGAGGGGACGGCAACGGAGAAATCAAAAGAGGGCGAGGAAGTAGATGAGGACACGCTCGTTCTGGGTGAAGAAATCGATATGACGGAGTTTGAACCCCTGAAGATTGAAGCCGGGCAGGCTGGGGAAAGTACGCTGGCGGAAGAAATCGAACGTTCGGATCAAACCGCGACAGGGCGAGAAGAGGCCGGGATTACTCTTAGCGAGGAATCTGTTTCCAAAGGCGTATCAGGTGAAAAGCGGGAAGCGGAAGGCGGATCTGAGGATCCGCTTGAGATAAGCGATCTCGATATAGATAATTTTGATTGGGGCGCCGCACCCGCAGTTGGAGAGAAAGAGGCAATCGAACCGGATCAGGCTGAAGAAACCGGCACGCCTCGATCAGATTTGCCTGAACCGGACCTGGATCTGTCTGGAATAGAGATGCCGGAAGTGGGTGACGCGGCCGGAGACAGCATGGTATCTTCAGCTATAGAGACCTCCGATCTGGATAAAACCATTGCCATTGACTGGTCTGGAGAAACGGAGGCGCTGGATGAGATGACCGGAGGTTTCTCCACTAAAACCGAAGATTCCACCGAGAGCGAGCCGATCGGAACGATTGAGAATGCTGACGGAGAAAATGTCGGGAGTGAACGTGTGGCGGAAGAGGAAAAACTCGCTGAAGATCCGTTCGACTCACAAGCATCAGGCGTGCTGGATATTAGTCTGGAGGATTTGAAGGTAGATGAGACCGAACCTCCTTCGTCTGATGATACAGGTGAATTTACCAGTACCGTGCGTATGACTGTGGATACGGACGATACTGATATTACCCATGAGTTGGATAGCTTGCTGAATGAACTGGATATGGAGGAGGTTCCGGGCGCGGATATATCGCCGGATTCGCTCAATATCGATAAAGCGCGCAGTTTGTTGGCTGAAGGCGGATTGGACGAGGCTGAATCCCTGTTTGAAGCTGCCTCGGATACTGCCGGGAAGCGAGGCGATGGTCTGATCGGCCTTGCGGAAGTGGCGCAAAAGAGAGGCGACGTGCGCAAAGCTGTCGATCTTCTGGCGGAAGCGGAGACGCTTGTGGACGACAGCAATCGCGAATGGTTTGATTCCATCAGGGAGAAACAACCAAAATAACACCGTTGAGCCAATTGCAGAAAACACTGATCCTCTTGCAGGTTTTCAGGTTTGAGACATTCCGGGCAGCATGTTGAACACACAACGTATTGCGATGGTGCTGGAATACGATGGTCATGGCCTGTGCGGTTGGCAGCGGCAGAATAACGGCCTGACGGTGCAGGAGTCTCTGGAAACGGCGCTGGACCATATCGAAGGGCAGGCGGTACGCACCCATGCCGCGGGACGCACGGATGCAGGGGTACATGCTGAAGCCATGCTGGTGCATGCGGATATTGATGCCGCACGTTTTTCCCGTTCGCCAAAGGCCTATGTGCATGGCGTGAATCAACATCTTCCAGCACCCATACGCGTACTGAATGTACATGCGGTATCGGCAAATTTTCATGCCCGTTTCGATTGCCGGGAACGCGCATACCGTTATCAGATATGGAACCGGACGACGGCGCCCGCGATCCAGCGCTGGCGGCACTGGTGGATGCCCGGGAAGCTGGATATCCCGGCCATGCGTCAGGCCGCCGCAAGCCTGCGGGGAGAGCATGACTTCAGCAGTTTTCGCGCCAGCGGTTGCCAGGCGGCATCGCCTGTGCGCGATCTGCGTGAAATTCACATCAGGCGGCAAGGCGTAACGATACTCATGGGTTTTCGAGCTGACGCCTTTTTATATCACATGGTACGCAATATTGTTGGCAGCCTTGTACAGGCAGGTGTCGGAAAATGGCCGCCGGAGCAAATGGGGGATATCCTTGCCGCCAGAGATCGGACGCAGGCGGCGGTCACCGCGCCGGCGCATGGGCTGTATTTTACCAATGCCGTTTATGATGATTTTGATTCACGCGGGATTGCCGATGGGCATTCAACCCAATCATGGAGCCTCTTGCAAAACTCGTGAGCGGCGCTTGCCTGCTTTTTACAAGGGCCGTACCATGCGCCGCTCGTCCGGGCATGGTCCGGAAATGAAAAGGGAGAGATGTCTGAGTGGTTGAAGGAGCACGCCTGGAAAGCGTGTGTGCGTGAAAGCGTACCGAGGGTTCGAATCCCTCTCTCTCCGCCAGTTGACAGATCACAGGTCTGTCAGGTTGATGATGCCTGTGATTGAGTAAAGAAGAGAGAGGGTGAGAAGCCTCGCGGGTTCGACAAATCCGGCGCAGACGGATTTGAACGCCAGAGCGAAGCGAGGGCGGCCCCGCAGGGGTGAGGGCTGAAAGCCCGAATAATCCCTCTCTCTCCGCCAGTTTTCCGTCGGCTAAGACCGTATGGATGCCCCGTGTCACCCGGGTCGGGCCCCGCACGGTGAAGCCCTGTGAACCCCGTCAGGTCCGGAAGGAAGCAGCGGCAGCAGGAGCCTTGCGCGTTGCGGATTCGTCCGGTCCGGGTGACCGCTTTATTTGGGATAGAAAGAGGACGGTTTCACTTTTTCCGGGTTCCGGCTTTGCCGGGGAAGAAAGCAAACTGTCCTCTTTCTTATCCCGCCATTCATCCGTACAGTGACGCCTATGAGTTACAAGGTGCTTGCCCGCCGCTGGCGGCCACAGCGGTTCGCCGACCTTACCGGTCAGGACGTGGTCGTGCGAACCCTGCGAAACGCATTGAAAAATGGTCAGATGGCACATGCTTATCTGCTGACCGGCATTCGCGGCGTGGGCAAAACCACGATCGCTCGCCTGCTGGCCATGGTGGTCAACTGCGATCATCCCGAACGTGGTGAGCCTTGTGGCGCATGCGCGGCGTGCGCGTCCATCAGTCGTGGCAACAATCTGGATGTGCAGGAAATGGACGCGGCCAGCCATACCGGCGTGGACGATATTCGCGAAATTCTTGATTCGGTGCGTTATCCGCCCGCCACGCTCAAATGCAAGGTGTACATCATTGATGAAGCGCACATGCTGTCCAGGAACGCCTTCAATGCACTGCTGAAAACGCTGGAGGAACCGCCGGATCAGGTGCTGTTTATTCTGGCTACGACCGAGGCTGAAAAGCTTCCTGTCACCGTGCGTTCGCGTTGTCAGCGCTTTGATCTTCGGCGTTTGGGGATGGATGAAATAAGCCGTTATCTGGCGCATGTCCTGGATGAGGAGAAGGTTGCCTGTGATCCCGGGTCTCTGCATGAAATCGCGTACGCCGCGGATGGAAGCATCCGTGATGCGTTAAGCCTGACCGAACGGGTGCTGGCCTATGCCGAGGGGCGCCTCACGGCCGTTGATGTGCGAAAGGCGCTGGGTCTGGTCGGACCCGGGATGATACGTCAATTATCGGATGCGATTTTTACCGGACAAAACAAGGTGGCAGTGGATACCTTGCGGCAGGCAGCGCACACCGGCCACGCGCCGCGCGCCATCTTGATGGCTTTGGGAGAAACGTGGCACGAACTGGCCTGCCTGATGGTGGATGAAACACTGTTGGAGAGTGAACCGGGCGAGGCGCAGCGACAGTGGCTGGCGATCTGGGCGGGTTGCTGGGATACGCAAGGTCTGGACTTACGTTATCAGGTTTTGTTGCATGGGTTACGCGATCTGGGGCTGGTTGATGAACGCAGGGGTGCGGAAATGCTGGTTCTGCGCCTTGCCGGATTGCATGCCCTGAATCCGCCACGGAAAATACCCGAAACCAGGTCGAATACGGCAGAGCAGTCCGGAACGGGCGATCATGAGATCGGTGGATCAAGTGACGCCAGGGTTCCGATGGCGCGAGATAAGACTGAACCCGTTGTGAATCATGCCGATCCTTCGCATCAGGTTTCTCCCACCGATGCAGGCAGGCATGACGAAGGCAGAGGACGGGAACCGGACTTGCTTTCGAACCGGGAGGATGAAGCGCCGGGTCGGCATTGCGCTGACTGGGAAGAGGCGGTTGCTGCCTATGGAAAGGTGCGCGCCGGTGTTGCCGCCATGCTGGAGCATGTATGGTGTCTGGCTTTTGCTGAAAAGGTTCGCCTGGCTCTGGATAAGCATCAGGAGAAGGCCATTGTTGCGGCGGAGCGGATGGCGTTTGCCGAGTGGCTGGGACGCGAGGTGCATTGGGAGCCGCGAAGTGAACAGGGAGGCGAAACACTGTCACAGGCGCGTATCCGTGAAGCCAGGGTAACGCAGCAGCAACTGGAACAGACTGCCCGTGAAGATCCTCACGTTCAGGCGATCATGCGCGAGTTTGGAGCAAAAATCGAACATGTACGGGTGTCGGGCGCGGCAACGGATAGTGAAACATGATGACTTCCAACGAAGTCATCAGAGGAGAAACAACCATGAATATTGGAAAAATGATGCAGCAGGCTCGCAAGATGCAGGAGAATATGCAGAAAATGCAGGAAGAGCTGGCCAGCATGGAAGTGCATGGTGAAGCCGGCGGCGGTATGGTGACGGTCACGATGGGTGGTGATCGCGTGATACGCAAAGTCGAGTTTGATCCTTCGCTGTGGGCTGAGCAGGACAAGGATTTGCTTGAGGATTTGGTCGTTGCCGCTACGAATTCTGCGCTACAATCGGTCGATGGCATGATGCAGGAAAAACAGCAGGCCATGCTTGGCGGATTGCCGCTGCCTCCCGGATTTTCTCTTTGATAGCGATCACTCATGAATAGGGCGGGCTATGCCTTTCCCGGTATGCCCGCACCGCTGGCGCGGATGGTGGAAACGCTCTCCGGTTTGCCGGGAATCGGACCCAAGACAGCGCTGCGCCTGAGTTTGAGTATGCTACGCAAATCCGCGGCGGATATGGAACAGATGTCGGCAGCTTTGACGGATTTACACCAATCCCTTTCCTTTTGCGAGCGTTGCGGCTGTTTTTCCGAGCGGGGGCATTGCGGTATTTGTGACAATGTCCGGCGTGATGCGCATGTGATTTGCGTGGTTGAACAGCCGGTGGATGTGCTGATGCTGGAACGCGGAGGACATTTCTCCGGACACTACCATGTGTTGCACGGGCGTTTAAGTCCGGTGGATGGGATAGGGCCGGAACAGATTCGCCTGACTTCACTGGATGCACGTGTGTCGGAGGGGGATGTACACGAACTGATTCTGGCAACCAGTGCTACGGTAGATGGCGAGGCGACGGCGCATTTTATCGCCCGCCGTTACCAGGCTTCCGATGTGAAGATTTCACGTATTGCCCGTGGCGTGCCGGAGGGAGGTGAACTGGAATATATGGATGAGTTCACCCTGAACCGCGCCCTGGATCAGCGGGTGGTTTGGGAACAGCAGGCATAAACCTTGCGTGATCAATAGATCTTCCCATATTTTCTTGCGGTTTGAAGGAAATTCCGACACACTTACGTTGCAATGCTTACGTAAGCATAAAAGGAGTTTGTTATGGATAAGGTTTTATCAGCACGAGTAGATGAATCAGTCATACAACAGGTGGGTCTGTTATCCCGCAAACTCCATACATCCAAAAAAGCTGTTATTGAAGCAGCTATCAGGCAATATTCAGAGCAGTCCGGTTTGAAGGAAAAGATTGATGTGTTTGAAAACACCTGCGGTGCATGGAAAAGATCGGAAATGCCGCAAGAGGACGTTTTGATATCCCGTTCTGCTTTTAATCAATCGATGGAAAGGCATCATCAGTGAAATTCTTGCTGCTACCGTGATGCAGGCGGTAGGTCGTATCTATACGCTGAACGTCAGACATTTTCCGATGTCTGAAATCAACGTCCGGAGAGGGTGGACATGATACTCTTTACTGAACTATTCGATACGCTTGCTAACAATGACCGGGTTGCTACAATTGCGACAGTCAACCGGTTTTGATGGAGAAAGCAATGGTGGCAACGTTAGGCGTAAAAATTGAGGATGAAACACTGGAGCGCCCGAAACACTTAAGCGATGCGACACAGCGTCCGGACATTGGCTGATGCGCCAGGCCATTCAACGGTATCCGGATGAAGAAGAAACCCGCGAGCAGGCACGCAAGGAGGCCATTGCACGTTGGGAACGCTATGAGGAAACGGGGGACGCGCTTGATCATGCTGTAGTCACGGCCTGGCTTAAGTCCCGGGGTGCGGAGGATGAAGGTGAATGCTCCGTTTGATTTGGCTGCCGGAGGCTGTTCGCGATCTCACCCTGTTGCGAAACTTCATTGATAAAAAGAATCCCGCCGCTGCCCGGCGATCAAGCCAGCGCATCCTCCAGGCCGCGGAGTGATTGCAGCATCATCCACAGGCCGGGCGTCCCCTGGACGATCTGGCGGACTTTCGGGATTTGGTGATTCCCTTTGGAGCACGGGGCTATGTGTTGCGGTCTCGCATCACATCCGGCGTTGTGGTTGTGGTTCGTGTCTGGCACGTCAGGGAACTCAGAGCGATAAATTTCCAGGCTCTAAGCCGCTGAATTCATTTTGAGTCAGGCGAATGATGTATGAGGAAACATATATGGTTTCGTGGATGGTGACAGCGCAAAAGGTTGAAGCAGCAACCAAAAAGATTGTTGAAGTCGCGCATCCACGGCGGCTGATTCTGTTCGGCTCTTATGTTCGTGGGGAGGTTACGGCCAACAGCGATTTGGATATTCTCGTTGTGACCGGGAATGATGTAAAAAATACACGCAAGGAAAGCGTGCGCATTCGCCGTGCCCTGAAGGGCATTTCCATGTCCATGGATATTATCGTTGTGCCGGAGAGCGAATTGCAAAAGGTGGCGCATGTTCCAGGCCTCATTTACCGCGAGGCGTTGGCACACGGGAAGGTTGTGCATGAATCCGCCTGAAAAGAAGCGCTTACCAGGTTTCCGATGTGAAGATTTTACGTGTTGCCCGTGGCGTGCCGGAGGGAGGCGAACTGGAATATATGGATGAGTTCACCCTGAACCGCGCCCTGGATCAGCGGGTGGTTTGGGATGTTAGAGTGTAGACCACCTCTTTCTCTACTGCATGCCTGATACTTCGGCATACAGATTTATTGTTAATACAGGCGTGGCAGCGGTCACTTCGGTATTCAATATCGTCATAGGATTTCTGGTACTGACCGCGGCAAAAAATATGCTGGGAGGGATTGGCCTTGGTGTCTGGTCGCTGGCATTGGGGTTGATGGCCATGGCGTCATTGGTTGATTTTGGTTTTGCATCAGCTCTTGGGATTCTGGTGGCTCGCTATGCTGGTCGCGATGGAAAGAACCATTTGCACCAAATCCTGAATGCCTTCGTAGTCATTGCTTTCCCGCTGGCACTGGGTATTAGCGTGGGCGGAGTGCTGATGGCGCCTGTATTGGCTCGGTTATTTGTACATGATGTCGTCTGGCATGCCCAGGCATCCCTCTTATTCGCAATGATGTTTGTCATTATCGGACTACAGATAAGCGGTGGTCTGATTGGTGGTGTTCTGGTTGGTTACCAGAAGTTGGGGCTTTTTCGAATCTGGCGGTCTGTTTGGCAGATGTTGCAAAGCCTTGGGGTATTGTGGATGCTTTACCACGATGTGAATCTGGGCGCTATTGGACTGTGGATGGTACTGAATACCGCTGGATTTCTTGTTACGGCATGGGTGATCTGGTTGCGCTGTGTGCCCGTGCGTTTCGCTTTCTCGTTACCGACCAAAGTCGCGGTGTATGAATTGTGGCGCACGGCTATATCCATGCAGTTGGGCCGCATGGCGGGCGCAATGCTGGGACAGGCGGATAAATTCGTATTGGCCTTGCTGGTAGGGGCAATTTTTGCTGGTTGGTATACGCTGGCTGCTAAATTGGCAGGCTCACTATTGCTTCTTCCCGGTTTTATGTTGGCGGCACTCGCGCCAGTAGTTTCAGCAATGGTGGGAGAGCAATCGCATGAGCGTGCTATGAGCTTGCTACGTCTGGTTTCGCGGTATCTTAATCTGATTATATTTCCATTGGCAGGATTCATTTGGCTGTATACCGATCCCTTGTTGCAATGGTGGCTGGGACACGTCGATGCCCATATTATGGCTGCTACCCGTATTTTGCTTTTAATGTATTTGTTGTTGGCAATGCAGCAACCATATGTCGATGTCTTGTTGGGTATGGGACGCAATCGGGTTGTGGCCCGTTTTGGCATTGTGGTCATCGTCATGAATATACCAACATCCCTTCTTCTGGTTGATTTTTACGGCTTCCCAGGTAGTTATTGGGCCAGCCTGATGGTGGTGTGTTTGGCATCAATATCATTTTTTTCAGCTGCTCTTTCTGAATTAATGATTCCATTACGTATCTGGATTAATGATTGGATTCGCCCGCTCCTGGCAACGGCGCTAACGGTAATGATCATGCACTCGTTACCGATGACTCCGCAGGCGTTGCTCAGTGCCGGGGCGTGTATGGCCGCCGGTGGCGCTATTTATGCTATATGCGTATGGTTTCTTGGCGGATTTAACCACGAGGATATCCTGCGTTTTCGGAAGGTATGGAGGGAACGGTGAGAGCTTTGCGTTTTCTGTTGTTCAGCATATGGCTGCAAAAGCCCTGGCGTTTTCTTCTTGATCTGTTGTGGGATGAAGGCATGAGCTTTGTCGATTGGAGCCGTCACCTTGCCGGAGGAAATACCTCAGAGAATTATCTGTGACGCAACAGACCGCTATTGGCAGACAGGTGATAATTGATGAATAGGGCACTCCGTTTTTTTTATTCTTCTTGCCGTAGTCAGGTTCAACCCTTCTATAGCGTATGATTGCGATATATCTCGAAGTGGATACCGGTCCCGGACCGCGGTTGTTGCTGCAATACATGCCAAGAAGGCATCTATGACCACTATTTCGGTGGTGATTCCAGTCTATAATGCCGAGAAGACGTTGGAACATTGCTTGCAAGCTTTGGTTAATCAAACGAAGCCTCCGGTTGAAATCATTGTGGCAGACAATGGTTCCACCGATGATTCCATGTCCATTGTGCGGGCTTGTACCGAGAAATCCGAGGTGTCAATCCGATTAATTGAGGTTTCAAAACGCGGTGCGGCGGCGGCGCGTAATGCGGCAGTGCTGAAAGCCGCGGGAGACTGGGTAGCCTTTACCGACAGTGATTGTTTGCCCGATCCGGATTGGCTTGCAAGGGGTGTGGAACTATTAGCTAACCATCATGTCGCGGCACTGGCTGGCCCGGCATGGGGTTCGCTGGAAGGCGACGGCTCGGCTCGTCTTCTTGGACTGACCTCGTTGTCTGTTGGCCTGGATGAACAATACTACAGTACCGCCGGGCCAACCGGAACGCAGGGTTTTGCCGCAGCCAATCTGTGGGTGAGGCGGGAGGCTTTTCTTGATATTCAGGGTTTTGATGAAACACTGACTGTCTCTGGCGAGGATGTTGACCTGTGCGCCCGCCTTTATGTTGCAGGGGGCCGGTTATTTTATTCCCCACATTTATTGGTGCGGCATATCCATGTTTCGGGCATCGCCAATATGTGCCGCAAAATGGTTCAGTACGGACGAGCCCATGCTTTGCTGTTTAAGCGCCATGGGTATTCGGGTATCTATCTTGATTTGCCTCTGTTTGGCAGCTTACGTTTTTCTTCACCCTTCTACTTTTGGTGTAATACAGCATCGGCTGAGAAAAAGGTGCTATTGATATTTTTTGTCGCTGTTTTGCAGCCGTGGGCAATACTTCTGCTCCCCGTATATATTTATTGGACTGGACGATTTTTACGCAGACGTGCAGTAGCTATTGGGAACAGCCTTGGATTCTGGAATGGCGCATGGTTGGCAGTGCTGCTGGTTGTTAAATCAGCCGCGCTTACTTGGGGAAGAATACGGGGCAGTAGTTGCAGGGTCTGGACATGCTAGATGATCCGGTATCTATCCTTGTCTGCACGCGAGATCGGCGCGATATGCTGGATCGCCTGTTGGCGGATCTTCGGGCACAGAATTATGCCGGTAACATGCAGACTGTTGTTGTGGAAGAAACTGATGATCCCCGTTTACCTCCCGGCGTAGATTATGTGCCGCACCCAGTGCGTAATCTGGGGATTGCCTTTGCGCGCAATCTGGCGCTGGAGCATGCATCTCATGATCTTGTCGTATTCGTGGACGATGATTGCCGTGTGGCACGGGACTGGCTTCAGTCATTGGTGACGCCATTGGATGATCTACAGGTTCTTGGCGTCCAGGGCGGTGTGACCGTGCCGGAGGGAACGAATGCTATCGGTTGGGCCGAGACGTTGCTTGGGTTCCCGGGTGGAGGTGTGTCCCGGATTTATTATTCTGGCGGAAAGATTCAGGAAACGCGAGAGGTCTCAACACTTAATGCCGCCTACCGCAAACAGGCGTTGCTGAATGCCGGAGGCTTTGATGCCGCCGCCCGCCTTGGCGGTGAGGATTATCTGTTGGCAAAGAAAGTGGCAAGGCAGGGGCGGCTACTGTTTGTTCCTTCTGCGCTTGTTCGTCATGCGGCCCGGGGAAGTATTCCGGCGATCTGGCGGTGGTTTATGCGCCGGGGTACGGCGGAAATTGATTTGTGGCGGCATGGTTTGGCTGCCGATGGCTTTGGAGGATGGATGATTCGATCCTCGGTGGGGCTCAAGTTACTGTGTGTTCTGTTGCTTTGGCCATGGTTTGAATTCTGGTCGGTTGCGCTGCTATTGATTGTCTATGTCATGCTTGCATGGTGGCGAATACGCTGGTGCCTGCGCGAACAGGTGACTGGGCGTGCTGTTCCATGGGCGGCCTTCGCCATGGTACCGGCGGTAAAGTTATGCATGGACCTGGCTACGGATGCGGGGCGTTTGAACAGATTGTTGAAGAGGGACAACAGTTGATGCGCGATTACGGAAAAATGATGGAGCTATGGACACTGCGGCGTAGTTCCGTGCTGCGAAGGGTATATGTGGCTATCGTGGGCTGGACATTTGTCGGGGGTTGGCTACGCATGCGCGAGGTTCTTCCCGTATTGCGGAAGCTTGGGTCTGAGCCGGAGAATATCCTTGATGCAGGTTGTGGGATGGGCGCCTTTACGGTGATGCTGTCGAATCTGTTTGGGCGGGCTCATATTGATGCTGTTGATTGGGAGGCAACGGACCGTTTCAGAGGGCAACTGGCCAGCGTCCGGCAAATGCTTGATGATATGGGGTTATCCAATGTTGCCGTCAGCAAGGTGAACCTACTGGATATGCACGAATCCCGGAAGTACGACTTGATCGTCAACATTGATGTGTTGGAACATATTCCGGGCAATAAGAAGATTATGCGGGCATTCTTTGCTGCATTGCGCCCTGGTGGGACGCTGATTTTGCATATGCCGGCCAAGGGAGTCGCCGCCAGTAGCCCGTTTTTTCCTGAGTCCGTGCTTCAGGCGATCAGGGATGAACATATTGGCGAGATGTACGATTGTGCTGGATTAAAACAAGCCCTGATCGGGGTTGGGTTCACGCAAGTCGAAGTGCGAACCACGTTTCACTGGTTTTCCCAATGGGCCTGGGAATGGGATAAAATTATATATTACCGTTTGCGATTCGCCTATCCGTTAATGTTGCCATTTCTAAAAATATTGGGCGCTCTGGGACAATATCTGCGTTTGGGCCGAGGCTATGGTATACTGGCGATTGCATCCCGGACCATTCCGGCTGTGGCGCGGAAATCCTGATATGCGCGTGGCCTATGTGTCCGGCTTCGCTGATTTTATTGGTGGCGGCGAGTATTCGCTGTTTGACCTGATGACGAATCTTCCGGCGGATGTCGAGCCTGTATTGCTGATTCCGGCGGAAGGAAAACTCAGCGCCAGAGCGGAGAAGGAAGGTATAGCGTGGTATGTAGTTCCAATACCGGCACTTGGTTTTTCTTCCCCGGCGGCATTGTGGGTATGGCGAACATTACTGGCGGATATCAAACCGGATTTGCTGCATGCAAATAATTCGAGACCGGCTTTTTATGCCGGACTTGCTGGCAGAATGCTTCATGTTCCGGTTGTGTTTCACTGTCGCGTTGCCGTTACTGACCCAAGGCTTGATAGCTGCCTGGTACGATTGGTGAACGGCGTAATTGCTAACAGCCGGGCCACGATGGCTCGTTTCTCTGCATGGCCCTTACTCAGAAGCTGGACGGTGCATAACGGCGTGGATACGTCCGCATGGCATCCGGCCAGTGGGCGCAAGGATGCAAAACCGTTTGGTGCGGAGCAGGTGATCCTGGTTGTGGCGCGCGTGTCGCGGTGGAAACGTCATGACATCATTCTGGATGTGTTTGAACGGTTGGCTGGAACGATACCTGGGCTGCATCTGGCATGTGTGGGCGGTAGAGATGCTACGGATGTGGCATGGTGGAATGTGTTGCAGCAGCGAACGAGGGGGTTGCCCAACGGTAATCGCGTGCATTGGATAGGCGAGGTGGACCACGTCGTACTGGAAGGCTGGTATGCCGCGGCGGATGTGCTGGCGCTACCGTCGGATGATGAGCCGTTTGGCCGTGTGCTGGTGGAAGCTATGGCGATGGGTGTTCCCGTTGTGGCGTTTGATGGAGGAGGCGTTCCCGAGGTGGTGCAGCACGGCAAACAGGGGCTTCTGGTACGCGCCGGAGATGAGGAGGGGATGTCGTTGGCTGTGGGAGAGTTGCTTGGCCATGCCAGCCTTCGTGTTGAAATGGGTGAAGCGGGTCAGCGGCGAGCGCGGGATTTTTCGATCCGCAATCATGTGACGCGGATATGCAAGATATATGAAGAAATTGCAACATGACTCGCGTGCATTGTCCTTTATGCGGGAGCACAGGACCGCATCGGGTGCTGGAAGATAGCGAGCAGCCATATCGGGTGATGGCCTGCCCGGCGTGTGATTATGGCTTTGTGCATCCCCTTCCGAGCCGGGAACGATTGGTGGAAGCCTATGACGAGGCTTATTACGAGCCATGGAGGACGCATGACGTGGCTGCGCGTGAGCGGATGTGGCAATGGCGTCTGGAACAGGTGCGGAGCATGGTGGGTGAAGGACGCTTGCTTGAGATTGGCGCCGGAGACGGGGATTTCCTGACCATGGCGGTTGGTGCCGGTTATGAGGTGACGGCAACCGAATTTTCGGAGGCTGCGGTTGCCAATATTCAACGGAAATTGCCACAAATCCACGTATATACGGGTGAAGTTGAAGATGTTGGGCTGAAGGCGGCAACCTTCGATGTCATTGTTGCCTGGCACAGCCTGGAGCATATGCGCTTTCCATTCAAAGCGCTTGCGGCCATGTGTGAAGCCCTGAATCCGGGCGGCAGTTTGCTGATCGCCGTACCCAACCGAAATAATTACCTGATGCGATTCCTTTATCGTATTGCCCGCGGTCGGCGCTACCCGCTGTTCTCCCTGCATACCAGAGAAATCCACTTGTCACATTTTACGCCCCGAAGTTTGAAAAGAGCGGTGGAAAGTGCAGGATTTGAAACTCGGGCCATTGTTCGGGATCATGCGATGGTGGAGTTCACAAAGCGAATTATTGATGACGTGGCGGCTATTTCCACCATGCCGAGTGGAGGTCTTGGAACAGAAGCTATGCTGCTGAAAGCGATAAAGAGGGGAGAATGATACCATGCGGATTGCGGTAATCGGGACAGGTTATGTGGGATTGGTAACGGCGGCCTGTATGGCGGAAGTGGGGCATCATGTGGTTGGTCTGGATGTGGATCAGGCCAAACTGGATCGCCTGGCCAAAGGCGTAATGCCGATCCATGAGCCGGGTCTGGACAGCATCGTGCTGCGCACCATGGCTTCCGGCCATCTGTTTTTTACATCGTCCTATGCCGAAGCCATGCACGAGGCCGAGGTGGTGTTTCTGGCCGTGGGCACGCCATCGGAAGAGGACGGTTCCGCCGATCTTTCGTATGTGCTCGCGGCAGCGAGTGAGGCGGCCTCCCATGTGCAGCGGGATTGCATATTGGTGACTAAATCCACTGTACCGGTTGGAACCGGCGAAAAGGTGGACGCGGTGGTGGTGGAGGTATTGTCCGGGAGGGATAATGCGCCGAAGGTGACGGTGGCCAGTAATCCTGAATTTCTGCGCGAGGGGCAGGCGGTCGGTGATTTTCTGAAACCTGGCCGGATTATTGTTGGGGTCGAACATCAGGGTGATGCGGAGGTCTTCCGCCGTTTGTATGCGCCATTTAACCGCAATCGTGATCGTCTCATCGTGGTGGACCGGAAATCCGCCGAGATTGCCAAATATGCCGCCAATGCGATGCTGGCCACGCGCATTTCCTTTATGAACGAACTGGCGGCATTTTGTGATGCCACGGGGGGAGACATCGAAGCCGTGCGCAAGGGGCTGGGTTCCGATCCGCGTATCGGCCCGCATTTCCTTTATGCAGGCGTTGGCTACGGCGGTTCCTGTTTTCCCAAGGATGTGCGGGCGTTGATGGCGTCGGGCGAGGAATATGGTGTGCGCATGCAGTTGATTGAGGCGGTGCATGACGTGAATCAGGCGCAGAGGAAGCGTTTTGTACAAGTGATTCTGGATGCTCTGGCGGGTATTGACGAACCTCGGGTGGCATTGTGGGGCTTGGCCTTTAAGCCTGAAACGGACGACATGCGAGAAGCGCCCAGCCGGGATGTGATTGAAGCGTTGCTGGCGCGTGACGTGCGTATCCGAGCCCATGATCCGGCTGCGATGAATATTTGCAAAGACCTGTGGCCGCATGAATCGAATCTGGAATTTGTGGATAGTCCGGAAGCATGCTTGCCGGATGCCGATGTGTTGATTGTCGTGACCGAATGGCTGTGCTTCCGCGAACCGGACTGGGATGCCGTTGAATCAAGCATGCGCGGACGTATTTTGTTTGATGGCCGCAATCTGTTCGATCCTGCCACATTGAGGGCGCGTGGCTGGCATTATCACGGTATCGGGCGCGGCGCTTGAGCATATCCATGCTGGTGGATGGCCGGGAATTCGTGGCTGGCCGCCGCACCGGCATCGGCCGGTTTC
>CAYOUW010000023.1:0-22345 GCA_964407235.1 uncultured Zetaproteobacteria bacterium
CCGAGATCCGAACCCCAATTCCTCCGCCACGAATCTCCTTGCTTATAGGCAGGATGTCCCTTTCCGGGCGGTTCGCGGAACTTGTAAAACGGCCGCTTCATCTTGTGTCTCCAGAAAATAACGCGGCCCAGGAAAATAGCCGATGTCACCGAGCCGGTGAGTTGTCTTAACCGTGGCCGGTAAAGCAGCACTTCCCCGTCCTCGGCCAGCACCGAGAGTGAATCGAGGCTCATCTGCGCCCCTTGAGCTGCGCCACCTTGGCGGACCGCTCCGCGAATACCGGATCATTCGTTTGCATGGCCGCAAGTGTGGGCTATATGAAAACAACCGGCTTAAAACCCCTCAGCACAAGGCAAGATGTTTTGTCATGATTCTACCCTGCTCCGATATCGGGGAGGCCTGTCTGCGTGCGGACACGCATAGGCAGACCGTGCAAGATACAAGTTCTATCTGTGCAGTGAACGTCAAGTCATCCCCGCGCTAGTGCAAGGCTCTCGTTTCACTCGATTTTGCCAGCACTAGCGCGGGGATGGATGCAACATGCTTTACAGCTCCCGTTTCACAGGCTTTTACGCAATAAACCTGCCTGCAATTTCACAACGGTTATCAGGTGCTGTCTCCTTCCATGTCTAGCCTGCGGGGCTTTCAACCAGGAGGTTTGAATTGGATTTGCAGGCACAGTTGCAGGAGATACGGCGCACGAGAAAGCGGGTACGGCGCAGGCCTAAATTTTCATGAGTCGGCGAAGTGTACCTGTTTTTGCTTTTATACTGACCGCACACTGACCGAAAGACAAAAATAAAGGATTTAGCCAAATGGCTAAATCCTTTATTTTTGTTGGTATATATAGCTTTTTATGGCGCGCCCGGAGGGATTCGAACCCCCGACCCTCAGGTTCGAAGCCTGATGCTCTATCCATCTGAGCTACGGGCGCGGATTAAATAATACCAACAATCGCCGCCTTGCAGATATCAATCATCGGACCGGGGAATAGCCCCAGAGCCACGACAGCGATGGCCGTCACCGCGACGGTTGCCTGCATTAAACGGCTTTCGATAAAATTAAACGCGACCCGTTCCTCATCGAAGTAGATGTATTTGATCACGCGGATATAATAGAATGCTCCCACGGCTGAAAATAGCAAGGCAGTCAGAGCCAGATACAAATGCCCGGCCTCCACCACGGCGATAATTACCACATATTTGGCCCAGAATCCCCCGAGGAATGGGACCCCGGCCAGCGAGAACATGAACAGAGCCATCGCCAGAGCATAACCGGGGTGCGCTTTCGACAGTCCCGCGAAATCATCCAGCAACTCGCCCTGGATACCTTCGCGCCGCATCAGGATGATGATGGCGAACGCACCCATATTCATGAACAGGTACACGGTCAGATACACCAGTACGCCTGCATAACCATCCGCATTGGCGGCGATCATGCCGAGCATGGCAAAGCCGATGTGGCCAATGGTCGAATAAGCCAGCATACGTTTGATGTTGCGCTGGGCAATCGCCGCCAGATTGCCCACGGCCATGGTCAGTACGGCCAGCCCTACCAGAATCGTGGTGTAATCAGCCTGCAATGCCGGCAAGACGTCCGCCAGAACGCGAATGAAGATCACCAGACCGGCCACCTTCGGTCCGATGGACATGAATGCGGTGATGGGCGTGGGCGCCCCTTCGTAGGCGTCCGGCGTCCACATGTGGAAGGGTGCGATCGAAACCTTGAAACACATACCCGCAAGCAGAAAGACCAACCCCAGCATGAGCGCCATATATGCATCAGAACCCGCATGGGCTATACCGATGCCCGCCTGGGTAAAGTCGAACGTGCCTGTCACACCGTAAATAAAACTGATGCCGTACAACAGAAAACCGGAGGCGAGCGAACCGAGGATAAAGTATTTCAATGCCGCCTCGGAAGATCGCAGCACATCCCGCTGATAGCCCACCAGTACATAGGAGCATAACGCCATTAACTCCAGCCCCAGATACATGGTCACGAAATTCGGCGCGGAAACCATCAGCATCATGCCCAGTGTGCCAAACAGCATCAGGGAATAGTATTCGCCCGTATTGGGTTCATCCTTCATATAGTCCAGGCTCAATACGACGCCGAAGAATGTCCCGGCATAAATCAGCAGCTTGGCATAGCTAGCAAAGGGATCGAGGACAAAAAATCCGTAAAAAGCGCCCACCGAATCCGGGCTGGTCAGTTTAAGCGTCAGCGCCGCCGCGACCGCGCAGGTGAGCATCGCCGCATAGGCGATCCAGTGCTTACGTTCTTTTGGCAGGAATAAATCCCACAGTAGAATCACCATGGCCATCACCGCCACGAACATCTCCGGGATTAGCGGCGTAATGTTGGGAAGTGGAAATGTTATCGGGGTCATCGCATCAGCCTTTAGTGAGCCATCATCTGCTGGATATTCTGCGCCTGAGCCAGCGCATGCGCGGCCTCAAGCTTGCTCGTAGTCGCCTGTACGATCAGGTGCGACACTGAGGAATGCAACACATCAAGTACGGGAACGGGGTACAATCCCAGCCACGCTACCAGCACAATCAATGGCGTAAAAAAGGCAAATTCACGAACGGTCAGATCTTTCATCGCCTTCACTTTGTCACTGACCAGATCGCCCATAATCACACGCTTGTACATCCACAGCGTGTAACAGGCGGAAAGCACCACGCTGCTGGCCGCCAGTACTGCCACCCATTTGGTGGAAATGACAAATTCATACAACTGATCGGCGGAGAAGGTGCCCATCAACACCATGATTTCAGCAATGAAGGCGCTGGATCCCGGAAGCGCGACGTTCGCAATGCAGAAAAGCATAATCACCGCGGCAAATACCGGCATCACATTGACTACGCCGCCATAAGCAGAGATCTCGCGCGTATGCATGCGGTCGTACAGAACGCCAACGCAAAGAAACAGGGCGGAGGCGACGAAACCATGGCTGATCATGCCGAAGATTGCCCCTTCCAGCGCCTGCTGCGTGAACATAAACGTTCCCAGCGTTACGAAACCCATGTGGGCGATGGAGGAATAAGCAATCAATCGCTTCATATCCTGCTGCATCATGGCCACCAGTGAAATGTAAATGATCGCAATCAGGCTTAATACCACCATAAACGGCACAAAATATTGTGAAGCGTCCGGGCATATCGGTAATGAGAAACGCAGGAACCCATACGCGCCCATCTTCAGCAGAATGCCTGCCAGAATCACCGATCCTGCTGTCGGTGCCTCGGTATGGGCGTCCGGCAGCCATGTATGCACCGGCCACATCGGCACCTTGACGGCGAAGGCGGCGAAAAAGGCAATCCAGATCCATATCTGCCATGTAAAATTAAAGGGATAATCCATCAGCGCCTGAATGTCGAAGGTGTGCCCTGCCTTGAAATACATGGCGAAAAGTGCAAGCAGCATCAGCACGGAACCGGTAAAGGTGTAAAGGAAAAATTTAATCGTGGCGTAAACGCGGTTGGCGCCGCCCCAGATGCCGATAATCAGATACATTGGAATCAGCATCGCTTCCCAGAAGAAGTAAAAGAGCATGCCATCAAGCGCCGCGAAGACGCCGATGAGCGTGGTTTCCATCACCAGAAAGGCAATCATGTACTCCTTGACGCGCTTCCTGATACATTCCCACGCGGAGACGATGCACACCACCGTCAGCAGGCTGGTCAGCAGGATAAATGGCATGGATATGCCATCCACGCCCAAATGGTAGTTGACGTTAAATGCGGAAATCCACGGATGAAATTCTTCGAACTGCATATGCGCCGTCGAATTGTCGAAGGATATCCACAATGGCAAGGTAAGCAGGAAGGTCGCTACGGATACCGCCAGCGCCGCCCAGCGCACCGCCTTTTCCCCACGCACGAACAGCCAGATAAAGATGGCGCCCGCCGACGGCAGGAAAATGCTCCATGTCAGGATTGGGAAGCCCAGAACGTTATTGAGTTCCATACGCGCCTTTTCCCCCTATCCCTTCAACACCAGCCAGGTCAGCAACACAAACACGCCGATGACCATGGCAAAGGCATAGTGGTACACCATGCCGCTCTGCGCGACCCGCATACGGTTCATGCCCGCAAGCACACTGCCAACGATGCCGCCGTGGATCAGGCCGCGATCAATCACCGCCAGATCACCCTTTTTCCAAAGGAATGTCCCCAAACGCCGCGCCGGCATGATCAACAGCGCCCAGTTCATTTCATCGAAACGCCACTTATCCATCAGGAAGGCGTGAGTGCGCGGGAATGCTCCGGACAACTTCGCACCATATTCGGTTTCCTTGAAATACATGAACCAGGCCAGGCCAATGCCCGACAGGGCAAGCCAGAAGGGCGCTGTGAAAACAAAATGATACCATGCCTCTCCACGCGCCTCTTCGGCAATGGTAATCAACGGATTGTGCGCATCCAGCACAAAAATCGCGCCCTTGAAATAATTGTTTACCGCTTCCGGTCTGGCGATGCCCAGCACCTGAACGCCCCACCAGCCGGACAACAACGCACCGACCGCCAGAATCATCAACGGAATGGTAATCACCTTGGGAGATTCGTGCAGGTGCGGCCTGGTTTCCTTTGGCACCCGATCCGAATTGTGGAAGGTGAGGAAGAACATGCGAAAGGTGTAGAAAGCCGTCATAAATACGGCGGAAAGTACGCTCCAGTAGGCGAAATCACCGACCCATCCCATATGCCGTACTGCCGCGGCCTCGATAATCAAATCCTTGGACCAGAAACCGGCAAAGGGGGGAATGCCGGACAGAGCCAGGCCGCCAATCAGCATCGTGATATAAGTAATCGGCATATATTTACGCAATTGCCCCATGCGGCGAATATCCTGGTCGGCCATGACTGCATGAATGACGGAGCCCGCAGCCAGAAACAGCAGCGCCTTGAAATAGGCATGCGTCATCAGATGGAAGATACCCACGGAATAGGCCGACACGCCGCAGGCTACGAACATATAGCCGAGCTGCGAACAGGTGGAATAGGCGATCACCCGCTTGATGTCATTCTGCACCAGACCGATGGTGGCGCACAGCCATGCGGTGATCGCGCCAACTATCGTCACCATCGCCAGCGCCGTTTCGGAGAATTCAAACATGGGCGAAAGCCTCGCCACCATGAAGATACCGGCTGTCACCATGGTGGCGGCATGAATCAGGGCGGAGATGGGCGTCGGGCCTTCCATGGAATCCGGCAGCCAGACATGCAGCGGCACCTGGGCGCTCTTGCCCATGGCGCCGATAAACAGGGAGATACAGATAAAGGTGATGGCATCCACGTGCCAACCCATAAAATGCAGTGTCGCTCCCTGTGCCACAAAAGCGGGCACGGCGTCAAACACCGCCTTGTATTCAACCGTGCCAAAATAATACCACACAGCCAGAATGCCAATGGCAAAACCGAAATCGCCCACGCGATTGACAATAAAGGCCTTCATGGCGGCTACATTGGCGCTCTCGCGCTTGAACCAGAAGCCGATCAGCAGATAGGAAAACAATCCCACCGCCTCCCAGCCGAAGAACAGCGTGAAAAAGCTGTTTCCCATGACCAGCACCAGCATGGCAAAAGTAAAGCCGGAGATGTAGGAAAAGAACCGGGTATAGCCCGGATCGCCGTGCATGTAGCCGATGGTGTAGATGTGCACGCAGGCCGATACGATGGTCACGGTCATCATCATCATGACCGTTAGGCGGTCGATCATCATCCCCACCGGAACGACGAAGCGGCCGGAAAGCATCCATGTCCAGAAATTACCGTAAAAGGATGCGCCATCCAGCACCTGTATGAACACATGCACGGACAGCAGGGTGGCGGCGACCACGCCGGCAATGCAAATGATGTGCGACAGTTTTTCCTTCAACGCCCAACCGAACAGACCGACAATCAGCGCCGCCGCCAATGGAAGCGCTGGAATCGCCAGCAGCTCGGTCGTATTCAGCATGGTGTGCTCCACGTATTCCCCCTAGCCCTGCAAGGTGTTGATGTCTTCAACATTGATGGAACGTCGGTTGCGGTAAAAGGCGACCAGGATGGCCAGTCCCACCGCTACTTCACTGGCCGCTACGGTCAACACGAAAAAGATAAACACCTGTCCTCCAATGTCCTGGAGGAAATGGGAAAATGCGGCAAAGTTGATATTCACGGCCAGAAGTATCAACTCAATGCACATCAGAATCGTAATCACATTTTTTCGATTCAGAAACAGGCCAACCACGCCGATGGAAAACAGACAGGCGGCTACGGCCAGATAATAGGATAAAGGTGCCATTACATCTTTACCTTGCGCAGACGATCCGCGGGATTCACATGCACCTGTCTGGAAATATTCTGATACCTGGCATCCTTGCGTGTGCGCAGCGTCAGCACCACGGAGCCGATCAGGGCCACCAGCAAAATAATGGCCGCGACTTCAAACCCCAGCAGGTATTTCGTGTACAACACTTTGCCGATTTCCACGGTATTGTTGACCTGTTGCGGCAACGGGCCGGGATTGGGCGCATTTTCCGGTGAAAAGACGCCGCTGGAACCCGCCGCAATAATTTCAATAAACAGAACCAGGGCAATCACTCCGCCAACCGGCAGGTAATGCAGGAAACCTTCACGCAACCTGGAAAAATTCACCTCCAGCATCATCACCACAAACATGAACAGCACCATCACCGCGCCCACATAAATCAGAATCAGCAGGATGCCGATGAATTCCGCGCCCAGCATGAAGAACAGGCCCGCGGTATTGAAGAAGCAGAAGATCAGGAACATCACGGAATGCACCGTATTACGGGACATAACCACGCCGAGCGCGGCCATCACGGCCAGCCCTGAAAACATGTAAAAGAAGCCGAGTCCCAACATTTCTCCTCCCATTAGCGATAACGCGCATCAGCGGCAATATTCGCCGCAATCTCGCTTTCATAACGATCACCCACGGCGAGCAGCATATCCTTGGTGTAATAAAGCTCCGCGCGCGTCTCCGATGCAAACTCGAATACCTGGGTCTCCACAATGGCATCAACCGGGCACGCTTCCTGACAAAAACCGCAATAGATGCACTTGGTCATATCAATATCGTAACGTGTAGTGCGGCGCGTACCGTCCTCCCGCTCTTCGGATTCAATCGTAATCGCCAGCGCCGGGCATACTGCTTCGCACAGTTTACAGGCGATGCACCGCTCTTCGCCGCTGGCATAGCGGCGCAGGGCATGAAGTCCGCGAAAGCGCGGTGAAAGCGGAGTGCGCTCCTCCGGGTATTCCACGGTAATCTTTTTCTTGAACAGGTATTTCCCCGTGAGCATCAGGCCACGGAACAATTCTGTGAGCAGCCATGTTTTTACCGCACGCTTAATCATACTCATCATGTCGATCCCGGCCGCCAGAACCCGATGATGCCGGACAGCACCGGCGTATAAATAGAAATACCAATCACCGCAATCCATGCCAGCGTCACGGGAAGGAACACCTTCCACCCCAAACGCATCAACTGATCATAACGGTATCTCGGGAACGTCGCCCGGAACCAGATAAATACAAAAATAAGGAAAGCCGTCTTGCCCAGCAACCATACCGTGCCGGGAATAAAATCCAGGAATGGAAACGGAGCATGCCATCCACCCAGGAACATGATCGACGTCATCAGGCTAATCAGGATCATGGCGCCATATTCCGCCAACGAAAAGGTGGCAAACCACATACCGGAATATTCGACAAAGAAACCGGCCACAATCTCGGATTCGCCTTCCGCCAGATCAAACGGGGAACGGTTGGTTTCCGCCACGCCTGAAATAAAATACACCAGGAACAGGGGAAACAGGGGAATAAAATACCAGTGCCAGAAGCCACCGGACTGGGCGAGTATAATCTGCGTCAGATTCAGGCTGCCCGACAGCATCAGTACGCACACAATGGCGAAGCCCATGGCGATTTCATACGACACCATCTGGCATGTGGCGCGAATCGCCCCCAGAAATGCATACTTGGAATTGGACGCCCACCCCGCCATCAATATGCCGTAAATACCCAGGCTGGAAATTGCCATCACATACAGCACGCCGATGTTCAGATTGGAAATCGCCATCACATGCGCTGTCTTCCATAACCCGCCCAGCGTCGTCTCGCCAAAAGGCACGACGGCAAAAGCGACCAGCACGGGTAGCAGAGACATCACGGGCGCCGCCACAAACAAAAACTTGTTGGCTGTCGTCGGGATAATCGTTTCCTTCAGAAACAGCTTCAGGCCATCGGCAATCGGCTGGAGCAATCCGGCCCAGCCGACCCGGTTGCACCCCTTGCGTATCTGCATCCAGCCGATAATGCGACGTTCGGCATAGGTGATATAGGCCACGGAAAGCGCCACCGGAACCACAATAGCCAATACCTCCAGCGCCCAGATACCCGCGGTTATGGCCATATCCAGCCAGTTCATGCACTGCCTCCATGCAATTCGACGGAACGTTCATTGGATAAATCGCCGGCTACGCCGCGTTTGGCGACAAACAGCACGCCGGGAGACACATCGTCGCGCGTACCGATTTTAAACTGCTGCTCACCCTGTTCCGACACCACGGTCAAGACACCCGGCTCCAGCCCAAGTTTCCTCAGGGTGTCCGGATGCACCAACACATCGTCCAGTGCATGCAGATCACCGGCATGCGACAACAGATCACTGGCTCGCGCCCACATGCCCTCGCGATACAGGGAATAGCGACTGACCACATCCAGATGGCCGGCGGGAATCTCCGGTCTGGCAGGCAGGTATGCCGCCCCGGCATTGCGTCGGGTTGACATCATGAAGCTGTCCACCTCATGCGCCTGCCATGCCTCGCCAAGAGAAGGAAGAAACCGCTTCACATGCTCACGCAATTCTTTCAGGTTGACTGCGGGAACATCCTCGCCCATGGCCTGAATCAGGCGCATCATCACCTTCCACAGCGGTCGCTCCTGGCCCACGGAGGAAATCGGGTTGGCTGCCACGCGCACGCGGCCTTCCATATTAATAAAGGTTCCTTCAACCTCGGAATAGGCTGCGGCCGGCAACATCACAGCAGCCCGTTCACTGATCTGGCCTGCAATCGCACCCACCTGCACCAACGGCACCGCGTCCAGCGCCGCCCGTGCCTGCGCCGGGAATAAACCATCACCCACCGGATCACTGCCAATCAACAGGATGACATCCAGTTCCCTGTTTGCGGCTGCATCAAAGATCTCACCGGCGGAAACCCGAAGGTCACCAAACACAGCGGACAACACCTGCGCATTCATGCCTTCGGGGACGAGATTACGCCCATCGGCATCCGGTTCGGCATGACCGCAGCCGCGCATGAGCAAGTCCAGACCATGAACCAGCGCCGCGGCATCCGGATGACAGCGAATCTCTTCGCCTACAATCAACGAACACGATTCAGCCATCAATGCGTCACCAAGCAATTTTCCGGCTTCATGACGCGCCTCAACCGCAGTCATCCATTCATTCATACCCGCTGCTGCCGTACCCAACTCCATGACCTGCTGCATAGCACGGGCAATCACCGCTGGCCAGTCGCGCGGCCGAATCAGAACGTCGCGGGTCGGATCAGCGTTGGTACGGTAGTTCATGGAACCGATTCGGGTGACCGGTTTATCTTTCCTGAGACGCTTACGCAAACGCTGCATGACCAAAGGCAGGCGCTGCCGCAAGTCTGATCCGAGAATCACCACTTCATCCGCATCCTCAATCTGCTGCGTGGTCTGTGAAAAGCCTTCCTCGAAGGCAAACGTGCGCATATCGCGCCGGTGCAAATCAAAAGCCACTTTGGCGTCTGGAAAGACGGCATCACGCAGCAGGCGAATCGCGGCAAACCCTTCCACACTCCAGTCCGGCGAGAATAAAATCCCGACCCGTTTACCGGACAGCAGCTCCGTAGCGCGATCGACCGCTTCATCCCAGTCGGATTCAATCATCTTGTCCTGTTCGCGGATCATCGGCGAAAGAATCCGGTTATCCGAGCGGAAGGCATCATAGACATAACGTCCACGATCGCACAGCCAGGGTTCCGGGCTTTCACCCATCGGCTGGATGCGCACCACTTCCTTTCCGCGTGATTCGATATGAATATCGCAGCCATTGGGGCACTGAGTGCAGGTGGACTTATGACGGGTCAATTCCCACGGACGTGACACATCAAGGGAAGGACCGTCGAGCAACGCCCCTACCGGACAAATATCAGGCAGGTTCCCGGAAAGTTCGGAACTCAGGCATTCGTCCACGATCCCGGCGATGATCATACGGTCGCCGCGATTGAACAGGCCCATATCGCCCGTCCCTGCAATTTCATCGGCAAAACGCACGCAACGGGTGCAATGAATACAGCGAGTCATGCAGGTCGTGACGAAGGGGCCCAGCTCATAATCGGCCACGGCGCGTTTTCGTTCAGCAAAACGGCCCTTCGACGCACCATATTCCATGGAGTAATCCTGCAACTTGCACTGGCCGCCCTGATCGCACACCGGGCAATCCAGCGGATGGTTGATGAGCAGGTATTCCTCCACCATTTTCCGGTCTTTCCTGATGGCATCGGTTTCCGTATAAACCTTCATCCCCTCGGCCACCGGGGTGCAACAGGAAGCCGCCGGCTTATTCCAGCCTTCGATCCCCACCAGGCACATGCGGCAGACGGCCGCAACGGATAATTCGGGGTGATAGCAGAAATATGGCACATTCACGTCATTGGCCCGGCAGGCCTCCAGGATGGTGGTGCCGGGCGCGGCTTGCACTTCTACATCGTTGATAAACAGCGTCGTCATGCCGTCCTCTCCACAATGCCGGCGCGCACCGCCTCGGGGAACATCCTGATCACGGACAACACCGGTGCGGCCGCGCCGTCAGCCAGTGCGCAAATCGTTCGCCCCTCCATATACGTGGCGGCGTCCGTGAGAACTTCCATATCGCCGGGCTGCCCCTGACCGCCTTCAATCCGGGTTAATATACGTTCCATCCAGCCCGTACCCTCGCGGCACTGCGTGCACTGCCCGCAGGATTCATGCGCGTAGAAATGGGCCAGACGCCTGGTCACTGCCAGCACATCCGCCGTCTCATCCATCACAATGATCGCACCGGAACCCAGCATGGTTCCTGCCCTGGCCAGATCGTCGTACGTTAGAGGGGTATCATATTGCTCCGACGTCAGCCACGGTGAAGAGGAACCACCCGGAATGACGGCTTTGGGAGCCGAGCCATGTTGCAAACCGCCAGCGTATTCTTCGATGAGCGTTTTGAGTGGCATCCCGAGCGGCACTTCGTAATTGCCCGGTTTGTTGACCTGGCCGGAAACGGAGAAAATCTTCAAGCCGGTATTATTGGTCACGCCGATCTTCGAGTACCAGTCCCCGCCATGCTCCAGAATGGCCGGCACCGTGGACAGGGTTTCGACATTGTTCACAACGGTCGGGCAACGGTAAAAACCTTCCACAGCCGGAAATGGCGGCTTGAAGCGGGGCCGGCCCGGCTTGCCTTCCACCGATTCAATCAGCGCGGTTTCTTCGCCGCAGATATAGGCGCCCGCACCACGATGGACGGTCAGGTTCATCGAAAAGTTCGTGCCAAGAATATGCTCACCCAGCAAATGGGCCGTATAAGCCTCCGCAATCGCTTCATTCAGCACATTGGCTTCATGCAGAAACTCACCGCGAATATAGATGTAGGCATCGCACACGCCGAGTGCAAACCCCGCCATAATAATACCTTCAATCAGCAGATGCGGATCCAAGCGCATGATGTCGCGATCCTTGAATGTGCCCGGTTCACCCTCATCGGCATTGCACATCAGGTAGATCGGCTTGCCCGTATTGCGTGGTACAAACGACCACTTCAGCCCCGTTGGAAAACCGGCGCCGCCACGCCCGCGGAGACCTGACGTCTTCATCTCGTCAATAATTTTTGCGGAATCAAGCTCGTTAATCACGGTCGGCAAAAACTTGTAGGCGCCATTCTTTTTTGCCACCTCAAGCCGCCGCTGATCGGGGATATGAATACGGTCAAAACAAATCGCCTTGACCTGTTTCGGATCAGAGGGAATCATGCCGCGCCTCCTTCCGCCCGTGCATTGGCAATGAACGCGTCCATGTGCGGCGCATCCACCTTTTCGTGGTATTCGTTGTTGATCTGCACCAGCGGCGCACCGGCGCAGGCTCCGGCGCACTCCACTTCGGTCACGGTGAACATGCCGTCCGGCGTGGTCTCACCTACCCTGATGCCGAGCGAATCACACACATGCGCCACCAATTCATTGGCGCCATTGAGCATACACGAGGCGCTGGTGCAGACTTCGAGCAGATATCGGCCGCAAGACTGTTCGCGAAACATCGTATAAAAAGTCACCACCTCGCGCACCTGCATAAGACGCAGCCCCAGCAGATTGGCCACCATTTTCTGTACATCCATGGACAGATAACCAAAATCCTGTTGCGCCATATGCAATATCGGCAACAACGCCGACCGCGGTGCCGGATAACGCGCCACCAATGCTCCGATTTCGGCCAGACGTTTCTTACTGAATGCGGGGTTCAGTGCCGGGATCACCGGTCCACCTCCCCGAACACAAGATCCTGACTGCCAATAATCGCTACTACATCGGCAATCATATGACCGCGGCACATGTAATCCAGCGCCTCCAGGTGGGCAAATCCGGGTGCCCGCACCTTCATGCGATACGGCTTGTTCGAGCCGTCGGATACGACGTACACGCCAAACTCTCCCTTGGGATGCTCTACCGCCGCATAAACTTCACCCGCGGGCACATGAAACCCTTCCGAGTAATATTTGAAATGATGAATCAACGCCTCCATATCCTGCTTCATTTCGGCGCGGGGAGGGTTGGTCAACCGGTAATCATTGACATTTACCGGCCCCGGATGGCCCGACAGCCATGCAATACATTGCTTGATAATTTCGTTGGATTGCCGCATCTCCTCAACGCGTACCAGATAACGGTCGTAACAATCGCCTGTCTGACCTACCGGAATATCAAAATCCATCCTGTCGTACACATCATACGGCTGGGTCTTGCGTAAATCCCAGGCAATACCCGAACCCCGGATCATTGGACCGGTAAACCCCCATGCAAGCGCTGCTTCCTTATCCACAATACCGATATCCACCGTACGTTGCTTCCAGATACGGTTTTCGGTCAGCAGCGTCTCATACTCGTCCACATAGCCGGGAAAACGTTCCGTGAATCCGGTAATTCTTTCAAGCAACCCTTCCGGCAGATCCTGGTGCACGCCTCCCGCACGAAAATAAGCGGCGTGCATACGCGCGCCGGACACCGCCTCATAGAAATCAAAGATATCCTCACGCTCGCGGAAACAGTAAAGAAAGACGGTCATGGCGCCAACATCCAGCGCGTGTGCGCCCAACCACAGACAATGGTTCAGAATACGCGTGAGTTCCGCGAACATCACACGGATATATTGCGCCCGCTCCGGCGGCGTGATCCCAAGCAGCTTCTCGACCGCAAGCGCATAGGCATGCTCGTTGGCCATCATCGATACATAATCAAAACGGTCGAAATACGGCACGTTCTGCAGATAGGTCTTGTGCTCAAACAGTTTCTCGGTACCCCGATGCAACAGGCCAATATGCGGATCGGCGCGCTCGACCACCTCGCCGTCCAGTTCCAGCACCAGCCGTAGCACGCCGTGAGCGCTTGGATGCTGCGGACCGAAGTTGATCGTGTAATTTTTGATCTCAGCCACGATCCACTCCCGGGAACGTCTTGGGAACCAGCACCCGATTCTTCAAGCGGTTCGGCTTATAGACGCAGCGCCACTGCGCATCGTCAAAAAACATTTCCACCCGCCCGGTCAGCGGGAAGTCCTTGCGCAGCGGATGGCCTTCAAAGCCATAGTCCGTGAGAATACGGCGCAAATCCGGGTGGTTCACAAACAGAATGCCATACATATCAAAAGCTTCGCGCTCAAACCAGTTAGCTGTCGGCCATACCTCCGTGACCGAACCGACCAGATCGCGCTCATTCACCGGAGTTTTCAAACGGATACGTTTATTTTTCGTCACGGAAAGCAAGTGATACACCACCATAAAACGCGGCGCATCCTTGTCATGGCCCGGATATGTCGACATATCCAGACCGCACAGGTCAATCAACTGCTCAAATCCCTGCTGCTGTTTAAGGTAATGACACGCTTCCACAATCGCTTCCCGCGCCAGCGTCGCCGTTGGCATATCCATGCCCTCCGACGCATCCAGCGCCTGATCGCCAAAACGACTTTTGAGCCCCTCCAACTCGGGTGATAATGTCAACGCGGTTCGGATTGTCTGTTCACCCATCAAACGCTACCGTGCAATCGTGTTGGTGCGTTTGATTTTTTCCTGCAACTGGATAATGCCATACAGCAGCGCTTCCGCCGTTGGCGGGCAACCCGGCACATAAATATCCACCGGAACAATGCGGTCGCAACCACGCGTAATCGCATAGGAATAATGATAATAGCCGCCGCCATTGGCGCAGGAACCCATTGAAATGACCCAACGCGGCTCACTCATCTGATCATACACCTTGCGAAGCGCCGGCGCCATCTTGTTCACCAGCGTGCCGGCCACAATCATCACATCCGACTGACGCGGGCTGGGGCGGAAAACGACGCCGAAACGATCCAGATCGTAACGCGATGCGCCGGCATGCATCATCTCGACCGCGCAACAGGCCAAACCAAAGGTCATCGGCCATAGCGATCCCGTGCGAGCCCAGTTAATGACCTTATCCGCCGTCGTGGTGACAAAGCCCTTGTTGAGAACGCCCTCTATTCCCACTGCAATGCCCCCTTCTTCCAGGCATAGATATATCCCACCAGCAAAATAGCCAGAAACAACAGCATTTCAATCAGTCCAAAAATACCGATTTTGTCAAGCACGATGGCCCATGGGAACATAAATGCCGTTTCCACATCAAAGATGACAAACAGGATCGCCACCAGATAAAAACGTACATCGAACTGCATGCGCGCATCTTCAAAGGCTTCAAAGCCACACTCATAGGCGGAAAGTTTTTCGGCATCGGGTTTTTGAGAAGCGACCCATACGGTCAGCATAAGCGGCATGGCGCCGACGACAAATGCAACAAGGATAAAGATGAAAATCGGCGCATATTGCGTGGCCAAGTAGCTGGCTGCCATATTCCTCCCCTTGTCGAGAATGCGCCCAGTCCAAAAAGATGTCGCGGACGGATCAAGCAGGCATTTCGCAACTATCGGCGTCAGATCGCCGCACGTCAAGCCTGTGAAACCGCCAAACAGAATGTGGAAATGGCAGCGCGCGGGCATCCGGGAGCAGGTCTTGAAAGTTAAATTGATACGCTTTTCCCCTCAATGCTTCCGAAATCATTCGCTGGCCGTTATCCTGCTGCTTCACAATCGAGTAACGGGAGAGGCAATGTCCATCAAACCGGATAAATGGATTCGCCGCATGGCAAATGAGCATGGCATGATCGAACCGTTCGTGGACGGTCAGATCAAAGAGAGTGAGAACGGTGATGGCATGGTGTCCTATGGTCTTTCATCCTATGGCTACGATGTTCGTTGCGCCGATGAATTCAAAATTTTTACCAATATCAATTCGGCCACCGTGGACCCGAAAGACTTCTGCCCGTCATCCTTCGTCGACTTCAAGGGCGATGTCTGCATCATCCCGCCAAACTCCTTCGCTTTGGCGCGCACGGTTGAATACATGCGCATTCCGCGCAATGTACTGACCATCTGTCTGGGTAAATCCACTTATGCCCGCTGCGGCATTATCGTCAATGTCACGCCGCTGGAACCGGAATGGGAAGGGCATGTGACGCTGGAGTTTTCCAATACCACGCCATTACCGGCCAAGGTTTATGCCCATGAAGGCGTGGCCCAGTTCCTGTTTCTGGAATCGGATGAAACCTGCGAGATGTCCTATGCCGACAAGCGCGGCAAATATCAGGGACAGACCGGCGTCACCGTTCCAAGGTTGTAGAATTTGAAACTCTCCGACATCCTGGCCAATGCCAGTAAGCCTCTAATTTCCTGCGAGTTTTTTCCTCCGAAAACCAACAAAGGCGAAGCGAACTTATGGAAATGCCTGCACGAACTCGAGGCTATCCATCCGGCTTATATCTCCGTCACCTGTGGCGCAGGCGGATCCACCCGTGATCGCACCCGGCGTATCGTCTGCCGCATTAAGAAGGAAACGGGGATCTCACCTGTTGCGCACCTGACCTGCGTCGGCGCAAACCGGAATGATCTGGCGGCGCTTCTGGACGAATACATGCATGCGGGAATCGAAAATATACTCGCGCTCAGGGGTGATCCTCCCGAGGGCATGGATCATTTCGAGGCGGCCGCCGGCGGATTGGAGCATGCGAGCGATCTGGTTGCCTTTATCCGTGAACAGAATGGTTTTTCTATTGGCTGCGCCACCTACCCGGAAGGCCATCCGGAATCGAAAGGCGGCGTAGCGGATGACATCCGTTTTTTGAAACTGAAGCAGGACCATGGCGCGGATGCCGCCGTTACCCAGTATTTCTTCGATAATGATGCCTTTTTCAAATTCCGTGACGCTGCCACCGAATCCGGAGTTACTGTTCCGATCATTCCCGGCATCATGCCGATCACCAATTTTGAGCAGATTGTACGCTTTTCATCTATGTGTGGCGCAACCATTCCCGGCTGGCTGCACGAGAAGATGGACTCGGTTCAGGGTGATCCGGATGCCGTCAAAAAGCTCGGCATCGCACTGGCCACGAAGCAATGCCGCGAATTGCTGGATGCCGGCGTGCCGGGCCTGCACTTTTATACGCTGAACAAATCCGAAGCAACGATTGCTATCTCCCGAAACCTCTGGAAATAAAAAAAGCCGGAGCTACTCTATGCGCATGATTAATAAAAACAGGCATTACGCCCCCTTGTTTTGTGTCATATCCGCATTGTTCATCGGAGGATGTGTTACGACAGGTGGGAAAAATTCGCCAGATACGCGAAAATCAGTTCTCGCCATGAAGAATAAGGTGTTGACGCAGCTCTTTAGACTCAGGCCAGACGTTAGAGCCCAAATTAAAAGAGCCCCGGGTTATGCCGTATTCAGTAATGTTAACGTCAATATCATCTATGCCAGTTTTGGTGGTGGCCATGGTGTCGTTAAAAATAACAGGACCGGGAAATATACATTTATGAGAATGGCTGAAGTTGGCGTGGGCCTCGGCCTCGGCGCCAAAGACTTCCGTGAAGTGTTTATATTCCATAGCGCCAAATCCATAAACACCTTTATAGAAAAAGGCTGGGTCTTTGGCGCTCAGGCGGATGCGGCTGCCAAGGCCGGCAAAAAAGGGGAAGCTATTGGTGGAGAAATGACCATCGATAATATTACCATCTATCAGTTAACCGAGAATGGCTTGGCGCTTCAGGCAACCGTTAAAGGAACAAAATACTGGAAGGATGATTCCTTGAATTAACCTGAACTATTCATAAATACTGCCGCGCCCTCGCTTGTTCCTTTGCCCGCAACGAATCCTTCGTCGGTCGTCCGTATGCACGGCTACGGTCTCCTTCCTTAGAATCCGTTACGGGCAAAGACCCAGCGCGATCATCGTGGCGATTCATGAATAGTCCAGGTTAACGCTTATGCTGCTGAAAAAACATGGCGAGAACCTGACGCAGCTCCCTTGCACCATCACCTGTGATAACGAAAGCATTATTCCGTTTAAGCGGCTAGACTAGCGGCATGCGCCGTCTTCGCAAACAACTGATTCATGCTCTGACCGAGGCGAGGGAAAGACAACGGCTCCCCATGCCCGCGCCACGTCTGGCTGCGACGCTGGTTCATGACTTCGCCTGTCTGCTACTGGAGCCGCGGAAAAAACGCACCGCGATACGCTGGCGGCAGGTCAGCCATGGACATCTGCATCGGCACGTCATGACCATCCGCTGTCCCGACCAGGCATTTTTTCTTGATGCCATCAAGGGCTATTTCGCCCGGCGCAATATTCAGCCTCTGGAACAGCAAACCCTGGTTTTCCGGCTAAAATACGATAAACAGGGCCATACGACAGCTATCCGCCCTCCGGACGGAAAAAAACAGGATCATTTCATGTTCATCGCGATCCATGTCTCCGCCACCTTGCTGCCGGAAGGGAAAAAACTGGCGCGTGACCTGAATGCCGTCCTGCACGCAGTGGATGCGTCCGTTCGCGATTTTCCAGCCATGCACGCCATACTTGACTCGCTCGCGGATCATCTCGAACCGGGTGCCGAGGAAGCCGCTGAATTACTGCGCTGGATGAACCATGACCGGTATATCCTCTTCGGTATGCGAACACCTTCTCAAAAACTGGGTCTATTTCGTAATCGCCAGGTTCTGGAATACATTGTTACAGGATTGAAGAATGAAATCGATAGGTTGGCGCCAGCGGATAAAGCGGGCGTCGAATGGCTGTATTTTCCAGCCTGCCAGCATTACCTTTACAGCGCCACCACGCTGGAAACCGTGCGTATCAGTTGGAAAGAAAATCGTCATCTGGTCAGCGCCATACTACTGGGCCATTTTTCCCGTGGCGCCCGGCATGCCAATGCCAGCCGCATCCCCGTTCTCCGCCAGCATTGGGAAACACTGCTCAAATCTCCATTGCTGGCCCACTCGGCATTTTACCGGCGAGAAATTCGTACCTTGTTCGATCGATTGCCCAAATCCCTGTTGCTGTCTACGCCGTGCCAGGCATGGTCCGATCCATTAAAATCATTTGCTGACCTGACCGGACTGATCCAGACTTATACAACCCTGTTCAATCCCGCTCCCGGAAACATGTACGTTGTACTGGCCAGTTTACCTGCGGATCGTTTTGGCCCCGACGTGCTGAAGCAGATACGTAGCGCATTTCAAGCCATTGGCATAACTCCCTGTAACCATGAATCGATTGGCATTGGCAACCACAGGCTGTTGATGATCCCCTGCGTCTGCACGGGCAAACCCGATGCCAGGGCAGTCTCCAAAGCAGTGCAGGAGGCCGTTGTTCTATGGAAGGATTTGGCCAAAAGACATGTACTTCAACATGCCAGGGTACTTGATATCCCCGCCACGCTGGTCCGCCTTGAAAGCCTTCCCCCCGTGTATCAGGATCTGTTTCCGCCCGAACAGTTTATCGCGGATATGCGCGCCCTGGACTGGGTGCATGCCCATGGTCGCACCCGCGTCCATGTCCGAAAGGCCGGTGATGAAATAGAAATCAGGATATTCACCCGTAAGCCGCAACGGCTCGGAGAGCTGGTATCCACCATCCAGGGATTTGATTTGGCGGCCATGCGAGAAGCCGTGGTCGAATTTAAGGAAAACGATGACACCCTGTATCTGAGCAGCCTGCACTGCACCTATCCGCGGGAATTGCATCCCGGTGATGCCGGACGCCTGGCTCCGGCGCTGGACCATATACTGAACGGCGAAGCAAGCGACGAAAGCATCAATTCTCTGGTTCTTTCCGCCGCGCTGGATATCCGGCAAGTCGCTGTCATCGCCACATTGCGTAGCCATCTGGTGCAACTAATGCCGGATGCCGCACCGCTATTGCTGACGGATATGCTGAACCGCCATCCATCGGTCACAGCTCGTTTGTACCGTATGTTCGAAGCGCGCCACCGCCTTGCCATGCCGGTTGCTTATGAGGCGCAGGCCAAACTGGATTTCGGGAAAGCAATGCAATCCGTAAAAAGCCTGACGGACGACCGCTGGTTCAGGGCTCTGGCCGAACTGGTCGAGGCAAGTCTTCGCACCAATGCCTATGCGCGTGAAGCAGACGATCCGGTCGCCATCAAAATCAACCCGTCCCGGCTGAGTTATGTCCCCAAGCCCGTGCCATACCGGGAGATATTCGTTCGGGGCGTTCACATCGAAGGCGTACATCTCCGTGGCGGCCCGCTTTCCCGCGGAGGCCTGCGTTACTCCGACCGACCGGCGGATTTCCGCACCGAAGTGCTGGAGCTGATGGCGACCCAGATCGTCAAGAACGGACAAATTGTGCCAACCGGCGCCAAAGGCGGTTTCGTGGTTCGCGGCGGCTGTGATGAGCCCTTTGTGCGCAGTCAATACCGCGTCTTCGTGCGCGCTCTGCTCGCGCTCACGGATAACCTGGTGCAAGGCGAAGCGGTGCCGCCCACAGGCATCCGCATCCATTCGGATGATGTCAACGATCCCTATCTGGTCGTTGCCGCCGACAAGGGGACCGCGCCCTATTCCGATTTTGCCAATGAAGAAGCGCAGTTGGCCGGGTTCTGGCTGGATGACGCATTCGCCAGCGGTGGCCGGCATGGCTACGATCATAAAGCCATCGGCATTACGGCGCGCGGCGCATGGGTATGCGCCGCACAACATTTTCTGACGCTGAACGTGAACGCCTGGCGCGATCCCGTCAGCGTGGTTGGTATTGGCGATATGGGCGGTGATGTGTTTGGCAATGGCATGCTCATCAATCCCAATATTCGTTTGCTCGCGGCCTTTAACCACAAACATATATTTCTCGACCCGTCACCGGACCAGGCCAAAGCCTGTGCCGAACGCAAACGGCTGTTCGAGCAACGCCTGGGCTGGGATGCCTATGATCCCGGAACCATCAGTGCCGGCGGCGGCGTTTTCGATCGCACGGCCAAAAGGATTCCTGTTTCAGGTGAAACCGGGGAAAGGCTGGGCATCAAAGAGGATGCCCTGTCCGGTGAGGCCCTGATCCGGGCCATGCTTGCCGCTCCCGTGGATATGCTCTACAACGGCGGCATTGGCGCCTATGTCAAGGCGAGTTCCGAAAGTGATGCCGAGGTGCGCGACCCGGCCAATAATGCAGTGCGCATCACGGCGGATACCCTGCGCTGCACAGTTGTTTGCGAGGGCGGAAACCTGGGATTCACTCAGGCCGCGCGTCTCGAATATGCGGCTTCGGGCGGCCTCATCAACACGGATGCCATCGATAATGCCGCTGGCGTGGATATGTCCGACCACGAGGTCAACCTGAAAATACTGTTTTCGGAAGCGGGCGGCCAGGCATTGTCGTTACCCCGCCGCAACCGGATCCTGCATTCATTGACCGCAGCCATTACAGAGCAATGTCTGGACGATAATCTGTGCCAGTCACGCGCCCTGACGCTGGCCGAACTGGAAGCAAAGACCTATCCGCCGCGCATGCAGCGTTTACGTGATGTATTGCTTGCTGAAGGGCGCATCGATCCGCAAACCGATCCGGGCATGGATGTCGATGAGACCCTGCCCCTGCGTCCTCAACTGGCGGTATTGCTGGGACATGAAAAAAACCGGATTCATGAAAGGCTGGCAGACCGCTGCCTGATGCAAAATGACTGTTTCCGGGATGCGTTGCTGGAACAGTATTTCCCCACATCTATTCGTCAGCGCTTTTCTTCCGCTATCAGGATGCATCCGTTGGCGCCTGATATTATTCATACCATGGCAGCCAATCATGTACTCAACTATTTTGGATTGGGATCGGTGAATCATCTTGAAACCCTGATTGACCATGCGACGGGAGAAATCGTCCTGAGTCTTCTGATGGCTGAGTATATGCTGGACGGAGACATTCTGCATCAGGCTATCTGGCAGGGGATGGAAGATACGGATATCGCCTGCGTCATGCAGCGAACCTTGCAGGAACATCTCATGCGTTTTGCCGAAGAATTACTACGTCTGTCTCCTGTCATCAAACTCACGCCGGACTGGATGAAACGACAGCGAAATGGCTTGAGGCATTTTCGCCATTCGCTGGCGGCGCAAGGCATTGGCGGTATAGAAAACGCCCGTCTTCTGAAACTGTTAAAAACAGTAGAGCAGGCCGGCCTTGATTCCGTCCATACCGCACATCTGGCTACCATGCCGGAATTGTCGCAAACAGCCACATCCCTGCACATTTCATCCACGCTGAGACAACCTCTGCCGCGTTGTCTGAAAGCCAATCAGGCCTGTCTGCGTCTGTTGCCGTTTTGTGAGGCGGAAGCCCCCTTGCGTACCGCGGACTGGGGAGACGATGATGTGCATGCACTGCGGCGCGAGTGGTTGCACCGGCTGGCCCTGCTCAAAAGCCAGGCCATCCGGCAATTGCTGGCCACCCGGCATCGGGACTTGCTACGGGCAGGAGAAATATGCTGGGGCAGGCACCGGCATTGGAACAGCATTCAACGATTGCGTCGCGAGCTGGATGGCAACGGGACGGACAGAATGAAACTCCTGCTGCTGCTGACCCAACTGGAATCGCTGATCACGGAATCGGAAGTCTAGCCCTGCCCTTTACCCACAAGTCGTGCCACAGCGAGTCATCCGGCGGTCA
>CAYOUW010000024.1:0-20899 GCA_964407235.1 uncultured Zetaproteobacteria bacterium
GCTGCTTCGATGGTCGCAAAGCTCACGCCGTCTATTCCCGGCGCCCCCTTATTTGACCGCACAAGGCAATAGGCATGATGCAATATGTCCGCCCGATAAACCTTGTCGTACAGTAACTACTCAGCACCCCCCTGGATTTTGTTCTCTGGCAAGGCGCGAGAAGCGCAGAATCCGTAGCATATGGGTCATATGTGAGGATTTAAGCATCGCAGGCACGCCGCCAGAGGGAAAAAGACGGGGGGTGCTGAGTAGTTACGTCGTACAAAGCATAAAAACGATAGCCCGGTTCTTGCTTGGCCTTGGCATATAGCTTCCTCTGTAATGTCCTGATCTTCACCGGAGTGACTAGCATAAATACAATCTCCTGATCCTCCATTCTTCAAAAGCATTAAACAAAGCAGGGCTCCTTTCCTCGGTTACGGGTTATATTGTCCCGAATCCTCAAACGGTACTATGAACCCCTCCGAATCCCGACATGGCATGATGCGTTTTCGGACGAAATTATCGCAACACTCGGTGGTTTGCGCCACCACCATGACGGGCCTCCCGTTCTGCACAATCAATCTTCCATTACATGCCGCCCTTGCTACCCCGGTGGAATAAGCAAAACGATTCCGTTATCTGACCTTGCTGACAATGGCCTTCCTCAAACATCCACCGGGTCGGCTTCCATACTTTAATTAACGAGGCTACTTATAGGTTCACTTGCATTACGGCCTGCAACTTCGCCCTTGGGAAACTTACAACCCCTGATTACTCAGACGCTGCTTTCCGGTACTACTAAGACATACGGACAACTCCTTTGATGGGACTCTAACCCATCAGATTAATTGCCGAAAATGGCATACGGACAGTTTACCTGTTTATCAATCGTGTCCGGACCCCTAACCTGAACTCCCGGATGAATGCGGCACGAAATATGCGTGTCGTTTGCGTTTGTATCGATCATTCAGCATTCACAGGGGATGGCAGGGGCGTATTCATGACCAACGAAACCGACACAATGGAAAGAATGCAGCGGGAGGCGCTGGAAGAGCAGGCAGCGGCTGATGCCGGGAATGCGCCCTCTTCCTCGATGGAAGAAATGCAGCGAGCAGCCCTGGAAGAGCAGGCCTCATCTGATATGGCGGCCCGTCAAATCCGGGATATCAGAGGTGCGATCAACCGCTGTCTTTTCAAGATGGACACGCGCGGCGGCAAGATCGTCAACTATAGTGTCCTGTCCATGATTCTCACGACGGTATTTTTTGCCATGTTCAATACGGTGCCGGAGATCCATCGCGAATGGGGAGAAAAGATTGTTTCCTTCCAGATGGCTATTTTATATGTATTTCTGATCGAATACCTGTTACGTATTTACGCTGCCAGGGATCGTAAAAAATATATATTCGGTTTCTATGGTATTGTTGATTTCCTGACGGTGCTGCCCCTCGCATTCGGAAGTCCGGGTTCGGCGGTCATGCGTCTGTGCAGGCTGTTTCGGATTTTCCATCTCGGGAAATATTTCCCGGTGCTGGCCACACTGTTGCGATCCATTTCAGGCGCCATGAACATGATTTTTGCCGTACTGGCGACCATCCTGGCAGTATCGATCATCTCCGGCAATCTGGTATACATGGCTGAGCCCGAGACATTCAGGAATGCGTTTATCGGCGCATGGTGGAGCCTGGTCACCATGAGTACGGTCGGTTACGGCGATCTCGTGCCTCACTCCGCTTTCGGCATGGCCCTGGGCGGCGTGCTGATTCTTATTGGTATCTGCGTGGTGTCCATGATGACAGCAGTCATTGCGGTCAGGGTTGGGCGCATGGCCAATATGTCCAGTAAATGCTTCGGGTGCGATAAACCCGTTTCCACGGAATTCAGTTTTTGTCCCTATTGCGGTCAGGATCAGTCCGATGAAATTGATTTGTTTGCTGATGAAGAATAGACAAGTGATTCAGGCGGTTTGGAAATAGCCGCAAATCTCAATCTTGTCTCGAAACCCAACCATCCATGTTTATTTCTTGACGCCTCTACCTGGGACTGCCCTTTAAAGAATTCTTTCACTTCGCCGATAGGTATGTATCCATATTGGCATTGCGCATGCGTGCGGCATGCCCGGGGAAAAGTTTTTCGGAGTTGTTTGATTAGCCAGGCCAAAATGATGAGACGAGGGGTAAGCATGTCGAAAATTATGATCGTTGATGACATGGCGAGTATGCGAAAGATGGTGACATTCACGCTGGAGAGCGAAGGTCACGAGGTGATCGAGGCCGATGATGGCGACGTAGCACTTGATATGGCCAAGCAGGAAAGCGGCGTCAATCTGGTCATCACGGATGTCAACATGCCCAATATGGACGGCATCACGCTTGTAACCGAGTTACGAAAACTCCCTGCATTCAAGTTCACGCCCATCCTGCTGTTAACCACGGAAGGCGCCAAAGAGAAGAAGATGCAGGGCAAGGCTGCCGGGGCCACGGGCTGGCTGGTGAAGCCGTTTGATCCGGACAAGCTACTGGCAACGGTCAGAAAGGTTTTGAGATGAAGGGCGTTTGATCATGGCCATTGATCTCGAACAATTCAAAGGAATCTTCTTCGAAGAGAGTTTTGAAGGTCTGGACGCCATGGAATCCGGTCTGCTGGAAATGAATGAGGGCGGCGCGAATCTGGAAACGGTCAACACGATTTTTCGCGTGGCACATTCTATCAAGGGCGGTAGCGGCACATTCGGTTTGGGGCCGGTGACCTCATTTACCCATATCATGGAAGGGTTGCTTGATGAAATGCGCGAGGGTAAACGCGATGCCACGCCCGGGATCATCAATGTATTGCTTGAATCGGTGGATGTGCTACGCGAATTGATGGCTTCCTTCCGGGATAATGAAGACCCCGATATCTCTCACATGGAAAGTTTGCAGGATCAACTGGCTGCCATCCGCGATTCGGATGCTGCGAAATCCACTGAAACAGATCGGAATGGCGATTCACAGGATGAGAGCGATGACGGAGCGAGCGGAAACGAGACAACCGTGGAAGGCTGGAACATCAGCTTCCACCCGCACGAGGGATTGCTCAAGACGGGCAATGACCCCGCCCTGATACTGCGCGAATTGGGGGAACTGGGCGAAATCACTGTGAATGTCGATGACTCACGTATCCCGTCCTTACCGAATATGGATCCGGAAGCATGTTATCTGTCCTGGGAGATTGAATTGAAGGGTGCGATCGGACGGGATCAGATTACGGAAATCTTTGAATGGGTCGAGGACGACTGTGATCTGGAACTGACGCCAATTTACCCGGAACGCAGCAAGAATGATCGCAGGGATGAAGATCGGCGGCAGGCCACCCGTGATGACCGCAGGCAGGAGAACCGCAGGCAGGAAGCGCGCAGACCGGGCGACAAGGCGCCATCCAAACCGGCTGCCACGATCCGGGTCGGTACGGATCGCATTGATGCGATTATCGACATGGTCGGTGAACTGGTGATTACGCAATCCATGTTAAGTCAACTGGGTGAAGATTTTGACATGAGCAAACTGGATCGGTTACGCGACGGGCTGGAAGAGCTGGAACGCAATTCACGGGATTTGCAGGAGAACATCATGCGTATCCGCATGCAGCCCATCAGCTTTGCATTCAACCGTTTTCCGCGCGTGGTGCATGACTTAAGCCAGAAACTGGGTAAGAAAATTCGTCTTGAGCTGGTCGGCGAAGAAACCGGGATGGACAAGACGGTGATGGAGAAAATCAATGATCCATTGGTGCATCTGGTGCGCAACTGCCTCGATCACGGGCTGGAAACTCCGGAAGAACGTATCGCGGCGGGCAAGGATGACGAAGGTTATGTGCGGCTCAAGGCATTCCATCAGGGTGGCAATATTGTGGTTGAGGTATCGGATGACGGGCGCGGTCTTTCCCGTGACAAGATTCTGAACAAGGCTGTTGAGAAAGGACTGGTCAAGGAAACGGACGCCCTGACCGATGAAGCGGCCTTCATGCTGTTGTTCGAAGCAGGATTCTCTACGGCGGAACAGGTAAGCGATATTTCCGGACGTGGCGTGGGACTCGATGTGGTGCGCCGCAATATCGAATCGCTGGGCGGCGGCGTTGAAGTTCGCTCTATCCCGGGTGAGGGCTCGACATTTACCATTCGCCTGCCGCTGACGCTGGCGGTACTCGACGGGCAATTGTTCAGGATTGGCGAGGATACGTATGTCTTGCCGCTGGCATCCATTGTCGAATCCCTGCAAATCAACCGTGATTTTCTGGGCGGGGTTGGCCATGACGCGGAGGTATACCGCCTGCGCGATGAATATATCCCGATTGTCCGGCTTTCCGATATTTTTTCCACCGGCGAACACCTCGAAGATCTGGACAATGCATTGTTGGTGGTTGTGGAGTGGGGCGAAAAACATATCGGGCTGCTGGTGGATGGATTGTTGGGTCAGCAGCAGGTGGTTATCAAGAGTCTGGAGACGAATTACGAGCGCGTCAAAGGCATATCCGGCGCCACCATTCTCGGTGACGGTACGGTCTCTCTGATTCTGGATGTGTCGGGCCTGATTGAAATGTCATATTCGATACGGGATGCGATGAAACCAAGGCTTGCGGCTTCAAATGGAAGGATCATGGCATGAACAGCGAACGAGGGTCAAAAGCAAAAGCTTTCACCGGAGAGGAGAACTAATTATGGAAGCAGCGAAAACAACCGAGGTCAATGTGGTCGAGAATCAGTATCTGACATTCATGTTGGCCGGTGAGGAATATGGCGTTGACATTCTTGCCGTGCAGGAGTTGCGCGGTTGGGAACCGGCTACGCCGATTCCAAATACGCCTTCGTACGTGCGCGGTGTCATTAACCTGCGCGGGGTGGTGGTGCCGATTGTGGATTTACGCGACCGGTTTCATCTGGAGCGTATCGACTATGGCCCGACCACGGTGGTTGTCATTGTCAAAGTGACGGACTGTGAGCATGAGCGCATTCTCGGTATCGTCGTGGATGCGGTCTCCGAGGTGTACAACATTCCCAAAACTGATCTGCAACCGCCTCCGGATATGGGAGGCTCCATTTCCATTGATTACATAACAGGGCTCACCACGATCGAGAACAAGATGGTCATTCTGCTGGATATCAACGAGCTGGTCCATGAAGGCATTCTCTCCGGGCGGAAAGAAACGCTCTCCGAAACCGGGCAATCCGCGGAAGGGGTTGCGGAGTGTGCATAAAACGGCTTAAGAGAGGCTAAACATGAAAGTTTTGAAGAAAACAGATCTTGGCGTGAAACAAAAATTGATACTTATGGTTCTTCCTGTTCTGATCGGCTTCATTGCATTTTCCGGCAACCAGGTCATGTCGTCCTGGGGTGCACTACAGGAAATGAGATCCTTCAAGACTGTAGCTAGGCTGGGGGTGGCCGCCAGCGCTCTGGTGCATGAACTCCAGAAAGAGCGGGGAATGTCCGCCGGATTTGTGGGCAGTAACGGCAAGAAATTTGCCGACAAGATTGGTTCTCAACGTGCAAACGTGGATAGTGCCCTCGCTGCGTATCAATCCGATCTTCAATCCATTGATATGAATTCACTGCCTCGAGGGCTACTTGAGTCCATTGATAAGTCTTCCGGACTGCTGGCGAAGCTTGGAGCAATACGGGAAAGGGTGTCGAGTCTGAAGATCGCCGTGCCTGCCCTAGTAGGTTTCTATTCAAATATCAATGCATCGCTTTTGAACGGCATCGGCCAGCTTGCCAATACGACACATGACGCCGGTTTGGTTACGGACGTGCTGGCACTTACCAACTTCCTGCTAAGCAAAGAGCGTGCGGGCATTGAACGCGCAGTTCTCACTGGCGTATTTAGCGTGGATAAGCTTAAACCGGGCGTGTTCAGGGAATATATGAAACTAAAGGTTGAGCAGGATACCTACATGAAGGTATTTAATGCAATCGCAAGTAGAAAATACCGCAGAATAGTCAGTGAAATGGTGGCAGGTGACGTACTCGAACAGGCAGCGCATTTTCGTTCTATTCTGGAATCAAAATCAGGTAACTTCGGTGTTAATGCTACGGACTGGTACAGGGTTCAGACGGCCAAAATCAACCTGTTAAAGAAAGCTGAAGACCGGCTAACTGCAGTTTTTATTAATGATGCGGATGCGAAGGAAAGCAAGGCACTAACGGAGATGGTCACCGTATCGGCCATTACCATTCTGCTGCTTCTTGTTTCAGGCATCCTTTCTTTCCGTGTGCTTAACGGCATTGTGGGATCCATACGTCGCGCCGGAAAAGTCGCCAACGCCATTGCGGAAGGGGATTTTAGCAGCAAGATCGATACTTCGCTCAAGGATGAGGTCGGGATGCTTCTTGGCGCCCTTGAAAAGATGCAAACCGTTCTGTTTGCCAAAATAACCACGGAGAAAGAAGCAGCGCTACGCATCAAGACATCGTTGGATCAGGTAGGAACTCCGGTTCAGATCGCCGATACGGATTACAATGTTTTTTATATGAACAAGGCCGCGGAAGAGATGTTCCGGATGCATCAAAATGATATCCGCAATATCGTCAAAGGCTTCAATGCCGGGAAAGTGCTGGGCTCGGATATGAATATCTTTGATATTTTTGGTGAAAATTCGTCACAACAACGCGGGATATTGGATTGCCTGAATGAACCAAAAACCTCGGACGATTTGTCATTCTGCAACGAGTTTATCGTGCGTGTAACGGCAACGCCGGTTCTGGATAGCTCCGGTCAACGGGTCGGTACGGTAATGGAATGGCTGGACCGCAGCGCCGAGGCGAGCGTGGAACGCGAAGTGGCCGATATGATTGCCGCGGTTCAAAAGGGTGACTTGAGCATCCGCATGGATATGGAGGGGAAAACGGGATTTCTGGCCACCCTGGCAAAGGGTCTGAATGATGTGACCGGCACGATAGACGTCGCGATCACTGAAGCGGTCGATGCGTTGCAGGCGCTGGAGCAGGGTGATCTGACGCACAAGATTACCAACGAGTATGAAGGCGCTTTTGACGCCATCAAACAGGCATCAAACAACACGGCCATGAAGCTGGCGGAGGTGGTGAAAGGTATCGCGGGCACGGCGGAAGAAGTGGGCGGCGGCTCGTCGGAGATTGCCAGAGGCAATGCGCAACTGAACGATTCCACCCAGCAGCAGGCAGCGGCGCTGGAAGAAACCGCAGCCAGCATTGAGGAGATTACGGGCACCATTCAGCAGACGGCGGACCATTCGCGTCAGGCCAACCAGTTGGCGACGGAGGCGCAACAACAGGCCGAGAGCGGCAGCGCCGTAGTGGATCATGCGACGGAAGCGATGTCCGGCATCAATGCGAGCAGCAAGAAGATCGCCGATATTATCGGCGTAATCGACGAGATTGCCTTCCAGACCAATCTGCTGGCCCTGAATGCGGCCGTGGAAGCAGCCAGGGCGGGCGAGCAGGGGCGTGGATTTGCCGTGGTCGCGGGTGAAGTGCGATCCCTGGCGCAACGAAGCGCGGAAGCGGCCAGGGAGATCAAGGGTCTGATCAGTGAAAGCGTTTCCAGCGTTGAGGAAGGCGGCAAACTGGTGGACGAATCCGGTCAAGCCCTCAAATCGATTGTCGCCTCGGTGCAAAAGGTGAAGGACATTGTCTCCGAGATTGCGGTGGCGAGTCAGGAGCAGGCGACAGGCGTAGAGCAGATCAACAAGGCGATTGCCCAACTGGATAGCGGTACGCAGCAGAATGCGGCCATGGTCGAGGAAGTGAATGCGGCCAGCGAGAACCTGGATGAACAGGTAGGCAGCATGCGTGAGTTGATTGGCGTGTTTGACATCGGGGAGGCTGTTGTATCCGCCAAACCTGCCACGGCGCCGGAGAAGAGTGGCAGAAAGGTGGTGGCAATAAAGAAACTCGCCGCATCATCGATCGGAAAGCGATCCGGGACTGCGTCCATGGTTGCGGCGAAGGCTGTATCCCGAGCCGCATCCAAAGCCGAAGAAAAGATTGAAGATGACGAATGGGAAGAGTTTTGAATCACTGAATAAAATGGAGTAAAAAATGAAAAAAAACTTACCGGTAACAGATAATGAAGTGGTGATGCGGGAAGGTCAGTTCATCATCTCGGAGACCAACCTGAAAGGTATTATTACGGGCATCAATCAGGATTTTATGGATATCAGCGGTTTTTCACGAGAAGAACTGATTGGCAAGAATCATAATATGATCCGGCATCCGGATATGCCGCCGTCCGCGTTCCAGTGGTTGTGGGATACCATCCGGGCTGGTAATCCGTGGACGGGAATAGTTAAAAACCGCTGCAGGAATGGCGATTTCTACTGGGTCCAGGCCAATGTAACCCGGATTGTCGAAAATGGCGAAACGACAGGCTATGTATCCGTGCGCAGCAAACCTGCACGGGAGGATATTGAAGCCGCCTCCAGCCTCTATGCGGCGATCAACGCAGGCAAAGTGACGTTGGGTAAAAAAACATGGGCGCAAAAAATGAATTTTGTCAGCCATATGAAGATATGGCAAAAGATTGCCGCAACATTATTGCTGACAGCATCCCTGTTAACAGGATCATGGCTGATTGCCCTGCAAGGCCTGGGGACATCGCATGCCAGCCTGCTGGCAGCAGGGAATAATCGTGAGGTGGCGCTTGCCGCCGCTAATATCAATACGTCGATATTGTCCACGATGGTGGATCTCAAGAAAACGCAAACCATCCTCGAACCCGAAGCATACCGGCACAGCCATCACTTTATGGCGGTTCGTCTGGCTAAAATAGACAAGGATATTGCGTTAATCAAGGCGGCTGATCTGTCCAAAGCGGAAACCGTGGCCGCCAACGCATATATCAAGACCGTGCGGGCTTATATCGCAGGCACCCTCAGACCGGCTGATGTCGCCATGCAGCGGGACAAGGATGGCAATTTCGATGATGCAACCTTTAATGAAATTGTAATCGCTCTGAACAATCATGGGTTCCAGACCATGGGAAAGGCTGGCAGGACATTTCATCAGGTTCAGAAGCAGACCAGCGCCAACGAAGCGACCAAATCCAGTATGGCCTATCGGAAGATTCGCAATCGGTCCGTGATGGCAGTGGGGATATCCCTGTTACTGGGTGCTGTTTTTTCATGGCTCCTGATTCGAAGTTTAATCCGGCGCTTGCGCTATACTTCAGAAAAGCTGGATTCCATTGCCCAGGGTAATTATTTCGATTGGATCCGCTTGAATTCCCGGGATGAGATTGGCTTGATGCAGGAGGGATTGAAATCCATGCAGATCCGCCAGGGTTATTCAATGTTACGGATTCGAGATCGGACGACCGAGGCTCTGCGTATCAAGGTGGCGCTGGACAGTGTGGAAACAGCGGTTCAGATCGTCGATACGGATTACAATATTTTTTATATGAACAAGGCCGCGGAAGAGATGTTCCAGTCGCATCAGGATGATTTCCGAAATATTGTCAAAACCTTTGATCCCGGGAAAATTCTGGGCAGCAACATCGATATCTTCCATAAGGATCCGGCCCACCAGCGGCAGTTGCTTGATGGTCTGCGCGGAAGTTACACCTCGGATGATTTACCATTCTGCGACGAATTTATCGTGCGGCTGACGGCAACGCCGGTTCTGGATAGCTCCGGTCAACGGGTCGGTACGGTAATGGAATGGCTGGACCGCAGCGCCGAGGCGAGCGTGGAACGCGAAGTGGCCGATATGATTGCCGCGGTTCAAAAGGGTGACTTGAGCATCCGCATGGATATGGAGGGGAAAACGGGATTTCTGGCCACCCTGGCAAAGGGTCTGAATGATGTGACCGGCACGATAGACGTCGCGATCACTGAAGCGGTCGATGCGTTGCAGGCGCTGGAGCAGGGTGATCTGACGCACAAGATTACCAACGAGTATGAAGGCGCTTTTGACGCCATCAAACAGGCATCAAACAACACGGCCATGAAGCTGGCGGAGGTGGTGAAAGGTATCGCGGGCACGGCGGAAGAAGTGGGCGGCGGCTCGTCGGAGATTGCCAGAGGCAATGCGCAACTGAACGATTCCACCCAGCAGCAGGCAGCGGCGCTGGAAGAAACCGCAGCCAGCATTGAGGAGATTACGGGCACCATTCAGCAGACGGCGGACCATTCGCGTCAGGCCAACCAGTTGGCGACGGAGGCGCAACAACAGGCCGAGAGCGGCAGCGCCGTAGTGGATCATGCGACGGAAGCGATGTCCGGCATCAATGCGAGCAGCAAGAAGATCGCCGATATTATCGGCGTAATCGACGAGATTGCCTTCCAGACCAATCTGCTGGCCCTGAATGCGGCCGTGGAAGCAGCCAGGGCGGGCGAGCAGGGGCGTGGATTTGCCGTGGTCGCGGGTGAAGTGCGATCCCTGGCGCAACGAAGCGCGGAAGCGGCCAGGGAGATCAAGGGTCTGATCAGTGAAAGCGTTTCCAGCGTTGAGGAAGGCGGCAAACTGGTGGACGAATCCGGTCAAGCCCTCAAATCGATTGTCGCCTCGGTGCAAAAGGTGAAGGACATTGTCTCCGAGATTGCGGTGGCGAGTCAGGAGCAGGCGACAGGCGTAGAGCAGATCAACAAGGCGATTGCCCAACTGGATAGCGGTACGCAGCAGAATGCGGCCATGGTCGAGGAAGTGAATGCGGCCAGCGAGAACCTGGATGAACAGGTAGGCAGCATGCGTGAGTTGATTGGCGTGTTTGACATCGGGGAGGCTGTTGTATCCGCCAAACCTGCCACGGCGCCGGAGAAGAGTGGCAGAAAGGTGGTGGCAATAAAGAAACTCGCCGCATCATCGATCGGAAAGCGATCCGGGACTGCGTCCATGGTTGCGGCGAAGGCTGTATCCCGAGCCGCATCCAAAGCCGAAGAAAAGATTGAAGATGACGAATGGGAAGAGTTTTGAATGATGACTTCGCAAGAAGTCATGAAAGCGCCCATGGACGGACTTTTTACGGCGTCCATCCTGAATAACTGACCCGGACTCTTCATAAAGGATATTGCCATGACGACGAAAGCAACGAAGAAACAGAAATCGGGAGCACCGGAGGCTCAGCGCACCCGCCGTGCAAGGATCGCAAAAAAGGAGGCAGCCCCGGTTCAAATTATTCAGGTCGAGGGAAACCTTGGTATCGCTCGGGCAGAATCCTTGCATGCGCAATTTTGTCACGCTCTGGCAAACTATGGCGAGGTGGTGCTTGATGCTGAAAATCTGGCGCAGGTAGATGCATCGATTGTACAATTGCTCCATACGTTTATCCGTGAGGCTAAAAAGAATGCTGTTTCGGTAAAATGGAAGGATGCTCCGGAAGAATTGCGGCAAACGGCCGATATGATGGGGATGCTCAACGGGATGGGTTTCGATGCCTGATATCAGGGAACGTGAATTTGCCTTCACTCGAAGCGATTTCGATACGTTATGCCGGCTTATCATGGATTATGCCGGGATTAAGATGACCGAGGGCAAGGAAGAGATGATTTATGGGCGTATTTCGCGCCGTGTGCGCAAGCTTGGACTGCGGTCATTCAGCGAATACGTTGAGTTACTGGAGGCAAACCCGTCCGGAGAGGAACTTGGCCGTTTCGTGAATGCGGTGACCACCAATATGACCTCGTTTTTCCGCGAGCGGCATCATTTTGAATATATGAAGCAAACACTGCTGCCGGAGTTGATGGAATACCACAGGATGGATCGCCGTATCCGTATCTGGTCGGCGGGCTGTTCCAGTGGCGAGGAACCTTATTCCATTGCCATGACCATGGCTGAAACCATGCCCGCTGGATGGAACGCAAAGATCCTGGCGACTGATCTGGATACCGATATGGTGGCGCATGCCGCAACCGGCGTGTATGAAAGCAAGCGAGTGAACGGCCTTGCCAAAGCCATGGTTCGGCGCTGGTTCTCGTACAATCGCAAAGGTTCCGATAAGGTAAAAATCAAATCCGTTCTACAGGAAATGATCACATTCCGGCAACTGAATTTATTACGCGGCTGGCCCATACACGGGCCGCTGGATGCCATTTTCTGCCGCAATGTCATCATCTATTTTGACGGGGAAACGAAACGGAAGCTGATGGCCCGTTATGCCGATCTTCTGGCGCCGCACGGGCGTTTGTTTCTCGGTCACTCCGAATCGTTGCTCAATATCAGTGATCAATTCAAATTATGCGGGAAATCCATCTATGCCAAAGCGGATGGGGTCAGGCCTTGAATCCTGCACGGATCAAGCCATGAACAAGGCGGCGCAAGATTCAAGACTCCGTCCCACCCCTGTGCAGTTGGCCGGGTTTGGGCATATCAGCACCGGTTTTGACCGACGCTATGGGGTGCATACGGCCAGGCTGTTACCCGGCGAATATTATGTCACGGTGGATCCGGAGGTCGTCGTGACCGTTCTGGGATCATGCGTGTCCGCCTGTATCCGTGATTCCGTGTTCGGTATCGGCGGTATGAATCATTTCATGCTGCCTGTCCACAAGGGCGAAGATCAGACGTGGGGTGGAAGTGTTGTCGATTTTGTTACGCGTTTCGGAAATTATGCCATGGAACATCTTATCAATACAATTTTATCCCACGGCGGCGTCAGGAAAAACCTTGAAATCAAGATCTTTGGCGGTGGGCGAATTTTGGGTGGTATGTCGGATATTGGTGCGGAAAACATTCAATTTGTTTTTGATTATCTTCGGCAGGAGCGTCTGCCCGTGGCCGCAAAGGATGTGGGCGGCAACTATCCCCGCAAGATCTGCTATTTTCCAAAAACTGGCCGGGTACGTCTTAAGAAATTGCATCCTTTCCATCACGATACCGTCATGAAGCGGGAGGAGCGCTACATGCGGGAAATCAGCAAGATACCTGTAGCGGGCGATGTGGAATTGTTCTGATGCGTAAAATCAAGGTATTGATTGTGGATGATTCCGCACTGGTGCGGAAGATGCTTACGGAAATGCTAAGTAAGGATCATTCGATTGAAGTCGTAGGGACGGCGCAGGATCCTCTGGTTGCGCGAACGAAGATCAAGGAACTGAATCCTGATGTGCTGACACTCGATGTTGAAATGCCGCGCATGGACGGGTTGACCTTTCTTTCCAACCTGATGCGTCTGCGCCCCATGCCTGTCGTGATGGTTTCTTCGCTGACCCGGAAAGGTGCGGATGTCACCCTTTCCGCACTGGCGCTTGGAGCTGTGGATTTTGTCGGTAAACCTGCCGCGCTGGGAAGTGGTCTGGAAGGCTATGCCGGTGAAATTATCGAGAAAGTGAAAATTGCCGCAGGTGCGCATGTGCGAGCGTTACGTCATACCCCGGCTAAATCGATGTCCGTTACCCCGAACCATCCGGCGGATGCAGTGACGGGTCAACAGGTGATTAAAAAACATTTCAGAACCACGGAAAAAATTGTCGCTCTTGGTGCATCGACGGGGGGGACGGAAGCAACCGCGGAAGTATTGCGGAGGCTTCCGTCCAATTTTCCGGGGATCGTCATTAGTCAGCATTTACCGGCATCTTTTAGTTCTTCTTATGCAAAACGCCTGGACAGTATATGCATGATGCGTGTCAAGCTGGCTGAACAGGGTGAACAGATCATTCCCGGCCATGTGTTGATCGCGCCCGGAACCCGTCATTTAATCGTGAAACGTGATGGCGCCCGTTATGTGTGCCGTTTGAATGGTGGTCCGCCTGTCAATCGACACAGGCCATCCGTGGATGTGATGTTTCGTTCCGTGGCCCGGAATGTCGGGCCGAACTCGGTTGGCGTCATCCTGACGGGGATGGGTGCGGATGGTGCGGATGGGCTGAAGGAAATGCGTGACGCGGGCGCTTCCACGGTCGGACAGGACGAAGCCACGAGCGTGGTATGGGGCATGCCGGGCGAGGCATTCAAACGCGGTGCGGTTGACGTTGTGTCTCCCCTGGCGAAAGTGGCGGAGAATATGCTTAAAGCAATTGCTTAACATGAGACAGGGAACCCGTATGCCAAAGAGACTTAACCATGAAACGGATAATATGGACGCCATGCTGATTGAGCTACAGGCGGGGGTGGCATCCATCATTCAGGACGTTGAATCAGGCATGGATGACGAAATTGGGTCCATTCGCGGTCAGGTTGAGCAAATTCAACATTTGTTGAAAGATGCAATTGCTTCGCTGTATGACAGCTTTGGACAATTGGACAGACATACATCCGAACAAATGAAAGTTATGGCTACGCTGATCCTGGATACAAGCGGGGAAAGCAGGGATGGACTGGATGGTAAAAATATTTTTCAGCGTACGAATGACGCCAGCGACGTACTGAAAGATCTGGTTGCCAGGGAGATTGAGAGCAGTGAACAGGCGCTGACCGCCTTTATCACCATGGACAAATTGAAGCTTCAGATCAAATGGATGGATGACGAAATCAGGAGATCATCTGAAGTATTCAATACCATGGCCGGATTAACTCACATTGAAGGGGATGACAGCGCCGAGCTTGTCGCCCTGATTAGCCAGGAAAAGAAGCATCAGCAGAATCTCGGGGCTGTAATGAAAGCCATTAAAAACAAGTTTTCGAAAGCGCATGGCCGCATTGACACCTTGGCAAACAGGAATAGAAAAGATATTGATGCGGCAAGAGACAGTGTGGAACAATTACTGAAACATGTTTACGATGTTTGTAATATGATCTCAAGCTGCCGCTCCAGGATGACGGATATGAATGGTTCGATCCGTAAGGATCTTGGTTGCCTGGTCCGCAATTTGCAGTTTGAGGATATTGTAAGCCAGAGTCTGGGACATACGGAACTGTATCTGAATCGCATGGACGGTTTTGTGGAACTGATATCTCAGGGCATCACATCCATGCAGGAATTGAAAACTGATGACATTGCAAACTATACAGGCCGGTTAAAGCAGTTGCGGAACGATGTGATGGCTTACCGTCAGGAATTGCGGCTGGAAGAATTGAATCCGGTATCACAGCAAAACATGAATGAAGGCGATGTGGATTTATTTTAGCCTGAACGTAACTACTCAGCACCCCCTGGATTTTGTTCTCTGGCAAGGCGCGAGAAGCGCAGAATCCGTAGCATATGGGTCATATGTGAGGATTTGAGCATCGCAGGAACGCCGCCAGAGGGCAAAAGACGGGGGGTGCTGAGTAGTTACCCTTTATTTCAATAAAAATTCCAGCAATGCCTTCTGGGCATGCAGGCGGTTTTCCGCTTCATTCCAGACGACCGATTGCGGGCCATCCATGACCTCGCCGGTCACTTCCTCACCGCGATGCGCAGGCAGACAATGCATGAACAGCGCGTCCGGTTTCGCCCTTGCCATGACGGCCGCATTCACCTGGAAGCCGGCAAAGGCTTTTTCGCGTATAATCTGCTCATCTTCCTGCCCCATTGAAGCCCAGACATCGGTGGTGACAAGATCAGCATCCCGTGCCGCGGTAAGCGGATCGTCAGTCAGTATGATCCCGGCACCCAGCGTGCGTGCCGCAGCCAACATTCCGGCATCCGGGCAATAGCCTTCCGGACAGGCGATATTAAGCCTGTATCCGAATGATACCGCGCCATTAATCCACGAATGCGCCATATTGTTGCCGTCACCAATCCAGGCCACGGTTTTTCCGGCAATGTCACCGCAATGTTCCTGATAGGTGAACACATCGGTCAGAATCTGGCACGGATGTGTGAAATCGGTCAGCCCGTTAATAACCGGCACCGAGGAGTATTGGGCAAAATGCCGGATATCCTCCTGCGCAAAGGTTCGTATCATAACGCCATCCACCATGCTGGAGATCACGCGGGCCGAATCCTCAACAGGCTCGCCGCGCCCCAGTTGAGTAGAATCAGAATGCAGGAACAACGCATGTCCGCCGAGTTGGTACATGCCGGTCTCGAAGGACACGCGCGTACGGGTGGATGCCTTGTCGAACAGCATGGCCAGTGTTTTACCGGCCAGCGTTCTGTGTGGCGCGCCGGTCTTCTGCATGGCCTTGAGTTCCGCCGCGCGTGCAAGGATATGGCGCGCCTCCTCCGGCATGATATCCAGCAATGTCAGAAAGTGTTTCACATCGATTCCTCACCCGTAGTGAAACAATCGCCCAGAATGGCCAGCGCCTCATCAATTTCCGCCGATGTTACATTCAATGGCGGCAAAAATCGCAGAACCCCGGGGCCCGCGGACAACAAAAGTAAGCCCGACTCACGGCAGCGGGTTATCGTTTCGGTTACATCACAGCCCAGTTCAGCGCCAATAAGCAAGCCCCGCCCCCGGATGTCCCGTATAACCGGACGGGTGCGCTGTAGCGCCTTCAACCCGAGCCGCAATTTGGTGCCCTGCGTGCAAGCATTGGCCAGCAAACCTTCCTGCTCAATAACATCCAGTACGGTCAACGCAGCCGTACAGGAAAGCGGGTTTCCGCCAAAGGTGCAGCCATGCGTTCCGGGACCAAAAGAAGCCGCCACGGATTCGCACGCCAGCATGGCGCCGATGGGAACGCCGCCGCCCAGGCCCTTGGCCAGCGTCAGGATGTCCGGCCGCGCGTCGGCGTGTTCGAAACCGAACATGTCACCCGTGCGTCCCATGCCGGTTTGCACCTCGTCCAGCATCATCAGGATGCCGGTATCGTTACACAGCTCACGTACATCCCGTAAATAGTCATCCGCCGCGACATGAACGCCGCCTTCGCCCTGAACGGGTTCAAGCAGAATCCCGGCCGTATCACCGCTTACGGAATTTTTCAGTGCATTGATGTCACCCGGCGGCACATGAATAAAACCCGGAGGAAGCGGGTCAAAACCCGTTTTCACTTTATCCTGTCCGGTCGCCGTCAGGGTATTCAGGGTGCGTCCGTGGAACGATCGGGCGGCCGTGATAATCGTGCGCCGCGGACTACCCTGATCGTACCTGTATTTTCGTACCAGCTTGATGGCGGCTTCATTCGCTTCCGCCCCGGAATTGCAGAAAAACACACGTTCCAGACCGGCAAGATCGGCCAGTTTCTCCGCCAGCGCTTCCTGGGCGGGGATATGAAACAGGTTGGAACAATGCAACATGGTTTGCGCCTGCTCGCTGATCGCGCGAACCAGCGCCGGATGGGCATGACCAAGCGTGTTTACGGCGATACCGGATATAAAATCCAGATATTCCTTTCCCGCATCGTCCCGTATTCGCGTACCGTTACCCCTCACCATCCTGACAGGATAACGGGCATAAGTATTCATGATCGCCTGGCCACTCATGCGCCACAGTCTAGCCGGAACAGGCGCTGCTTGTCAGGACGGGTCGGACTCGTTCCCTTTTTTCGATTTGCGAAGGGCCTTGATTTCGCGCTCGGCAAGAAGATGTCCGCGTTTTACGCCTTCTTCAATGGCCGAGTGGATATGATGCCGAATCAGGGCTTGTTCGGCATCACTGCATCGCACCAGCTCGTCTTCGGGCAGCCTGGCCCAGACCAGCCGGGTGAAGCCATGGATAAGCCGATAATATTCATTATAGGGCCGGACGGCCTCCGGTTCAGCGGCTCCGGTACGGGAGGATTGACCTTCAGGATCCACCAGTGTGCCAAGGGATACGTTCAACGCTTCCGCGATACGCTCCAGAGCCTCAAGGGACAAGCCTGCCATCCCGCGTTCGGCGCGGCTTAATTGCCCCGGATCAACCTCCGCCATCACCGCCAGCCGATGAATACTGAGCATGGGATATTGCGACTTTCGCAGTGCGCGAATGCGGCTACCGATTTTCATCTGTAAGGCCATGCACCGCACTCTTTTGCCATTGGCCGCGCCAGGCAATGCCTCCCACGCATGGTATTGACTGGTATACATTGTATATGAGACTATAGCGGATGGATATAAATACGGGCAGGTGGCGATCACAGCACGAACAAACATGAAATGCGCCCTGTGATTCATGTGGTGGAGGATGAAGAGACCCTACGTGAAATTATATTACAAATGCTCTCCGGCTACGGTTTCCAGGCACGAACATTCGACTCCGCCAAGAGCTATCTCGCATTGATGCAACATAATGATTTTGATATGCCGGGAGTATTACTCTCGGATATTAACATGCCCGGCATGAATGGCTTCCAGTTGCTCAGGGAGGTGCGGCAGCGGTACCCCGCCGTCTGCTGCATGTTAATGACCGGCAATCCCAATCAATGCACCGAACGCCATTTGCAACAATATGGGCTTGCAGGACAGGTCCGGCATGTTTTCGTCAAACCGTTTCACCCGTTACAATTGAAAAAGGTGCTGGAGAATATCTGAATGGAGTGGAAAAGAGGACGTTACCCTTTTTTCCCTGGCTATTTCAATGCGTTGTGATAATCTGGATTGTGTCAAGTTTCGGGGGGAAGCCACGATGCGTATCTTGGTGATAATGGTCAGTATGCTACTGGGGACAGGCGTGGCCCTTGGTCAGGTCAATACTCAGGCGGAAGCGGCCAAAACATCCAAAATGCCGGTAAAAAAAGCTGACGATGAGATTCCCGACGCCATGAAACATATGGTCAAAGGACCCGATGTGGATATTGAGTCCGTACGCGATCCTTTCTCCTCCTATCTGGCGCTGCTGGCCAGCCGGGGACGCAAAATTCTAGCGGAACGCCAGTTGCGCCTGGCCAGTCGTAAACGCGAAATTCTGGAGACGTTTGATCTTGAAGCGCTCAAGCTGGTGGCCACCATGCACATGGGTGAAGATCGCGTAGCAATGATTGAGGATGGAAGGGGTATGGGCTACATCGTCCGACGAGGCAATTATATGGGGAAAAATAACGGTCGTATTGAGAAAATTACTGATAACGGTCTTTATCTCGTTGAACAAATCATCAATCCGGCGGGCGATATTGTAGACCGGCAGGTGACCCTGACCCTCAATGGAGTCAATCATTAGGGCTAGTTGATTTCGACAATATGAGTATGCCCGATGCGGTCGTCCGGCGCATATTCGAGCGCCTGCGGGCCGGAAACCCTGATCCGGGGACTGAACTGCATTACAATAATCCGTTTGAGTTGCTCGTTGCCGTCATTCTGTCAGCGCAGACTACGGACGTGGGCGTCAACAAAGCTACGGCAAAGCTGTTTCCCGTTGCCAATACGCCGAGGGCGATCCTCGATTTGGGTGAGGAAAATCTAAAGGGATACATCTCCTCGATTGGGCTATACAACAGCAAGGCAAAGAACATTATGCGTACTTGCGCAATGCTGGTGCATGGGTACGGCGGTCAGGTGCCGGACACACGCAAGGCGTTGGAAGAACTGTCCGGCGTCGGCCGCAAGACCGCCAATGTGCTGCTCAATGTACTGTTTGGAAAGCCCACCATCGCCGTAGATACGCATATTTTCCGCGTCGGCAACCGCACTGGCCTTGCGCCGGGAAAAACGCCGCTGGAGGTCGAAAAAGGCTTACTTGAAGTAATTCCAGAGGAGTTTATGCAACATGCCCATCACTGGCTGGTACTGCATGGCCGTTACATCTGCACGGCGCGCAAACCCAAATGCCACCTTTGCCCAATCTATGACGAATGTCGGTGGCCGGAGAAAAGAGCCTTTTAACCCGTGTTGTTCATGATATTGTGAAGTTTCAGGCCATGGGTACCAGCATGACATGGTAGGGCACATCGACTTGAATCCGGGTGGCTGCCTGACCGGGGAGCCACGACTGGAAACGTATCCGAATGGCCAGACGGTTGCCGGAAATGTCCGGAATAATGCCCGCTTCGACCTGATCGCGCGCCAGGCCGACGATGATCAAACCGAAACTGCTGCCGCGGTCGGGTAGAATCTGATCGGATCCTTTCGGCGCCAGACGCCGTTCCCATCCGACATAGTCGTGCAACATGGCATGCAAACTCATGACTGCTTCACCTAATCCCTGAAGGCGATCATGGAGCTGTTCCCGTCTCTCTACATTTTGCCAGAGGGCAGAGAGCGCCTGCGGAAGATTGCGTTTATGTCCCAGCCAGTCATGTTTTTTCAAGGCATTCAGCCATGTTTCGATTAGCGCATCCGAGGAAAGCCAGCGCAACGCTTCGTCCCGCCCGTGACGCAGGATTTGAACATGTTCAGCAAGAACTTTACAGGAATCCATGATTTTATCGTGGAATTTCGGATAATTTTCCGCCAACTTTTCCAGGTGTGCCTGCATGGCGATCAACAGACCGATGACCTCCGGTAAGGCGGGTCTTCGACCTTGATCCCCTGCAAGCGAGATGCGTACATCAGCACAGGCCTGGAGCCACTGACAGGCTTGCTGTTCCCGTTCGGCTTCCGCGAGGCTGGACAAACCGTCGCGCAATTGCAGAAATGTTTGCATACGCGGGCTCAAAGGGAAGGAAAACCGGATTAGATCGCTCATCTATCCAGGTTAAATGGAGCGGGCAGCGGGAATCGAACCCGCGTCACGAGCTTGGGAAGCTCGAGTAATAACCACTATACGATGCCCGCGTGAATGGCGATAGTCTTCATGCTGGAACCATCCGGGTCAACGGAAATTCGCCATGTAAAATGCAACACTGGCTGTCTGCGGATACGCGCGCGAGCATGCCGAATTCGATGTCTGCAATTGCCGCTTGCGATAAAGCAACCTTTTTAGCCAGCACGGCCTGTGTCAGCCCGCGATACTCGCGCCACGGCGGATCGTTGAGCAACCGGTCAACCCCTATCATAGGGAAGCAGCTCCTCATTACCGGAGGCGAGCGCCAGCCTTGCATCACGGTAAGCCGCTATATCCACAGACATTTCAGCGGCATCCAGCAGCGCTTTGTATTTCGTTGTATGGCAATACAGCATATTCCGGCACATCGTCCCCCTTCAAAATCCATACGTTCATTTATCTATGATGACTTCTTGCGAAGCCATCATAGATGTCTCCTCTCGGACCCTCATGACAGGGATGGCAGGATACCAAAAC
>CAYOUW010000025.1:0-20300 GCA_964407235.1 uncultured Zetaproteobacteria bacterium
AATTGTTCCGGTATGCGCACGCCTATGTGCCGGGATGCGAGTTGCTGGATCTTCCTGATGCGGATGTGGATGTCTCCACATTGCTGCGAACCGGTTTGCGCTTGTAGCCTGGCAACATTGCCCGCTTGTAAATCGGCGGGGTGGCTCTATACTCCCGCGCCAGACATTTTTGAGCCAGTGAGGAGAAATAATATGCTGTTGGTAGTGCCCGTCGAGGTGTGTGGCAACGAGAATCGCGTTGCGGCAACGCCTGAAACCGTAAAAAAATTATGCGCTGAAGGATTTTTCGTACAAGTGCAGTCCGGTGCGGGCGCGGGCGCTCTGATTGCGGATGCCGACTATGAAACCGCGGGGGCATCGATCATTGCGGACGCCGGATCCATGTACAGGAAGGCCGATGTGGTTCTCAAGGTGCGAGCGCCGGAGACGGAGGAACTCAAACACCTGAAGAAAGGCGCAACGGTGGTCGGACTCTTTTCCCCCTTTACCAATCCCTTGCTTGAAACCTGTGCGAAACAGGGCCTCAGTTGTTTTGCGATGGAAATGGCGCCGCGAATTTCACGAGCCCAGAGCATGGATGTGCTATCTTCCCAGGCTAACATCGCCGGCTATAAAGCCGTGCTGCTGGCAACGGAGTATTACAAACGGTTCTTTCCCATGATGATGACGGCCGCGGGCACGGTGCAACCGACGCATGTGCTGGTGATGGGCGCGGGCGTGGCCGGATTGCAGGCGATTGCCACGGCGCGACGTCTGGGAGCAATGGTCGAGGCCTTTGATGTGCGTGCGGCGGCCAGGGAGCAGGTGGAAAGTCTGGGTGCAAAATTTGTCGAGGTTTCCGCCGTGGAAGATGCCGAAGATGCCGGCGGCTATGCCAGAGAGATGGGCGAGGAATACAAACAAAAACAGGCGGTCCTGATTGCCGGACATGCGGCGAAGGCGGATATAATTATCACCACGGCCCTGATTCCGGGCAAACCGGCTCCGGTGCTGATCACGGAAGCAATGGTTCAACACATGAAACGGGGTTCGGTCATTGTGGATATGGCGGTGGAAACGGGCGGCAACTGTCCACTGACCGAACTGGATAAGGTGGTGGTCAAGCACGGAGTGACCCTGATCGGCGAGAGCAATATCCCATCGTTGATGGCGGCGGACGCCAGCAGCCTGTATGCGCGCAATCTCTATAATTTCGTGAAATTAATGTGTGATGGCGAGGGGGGACTGGATACTTCGGTGAAGGATGAAATCCTCGATGCGGCATTATTATGCCGCGATGGCGAATTCCTGAAGCCGCAATTTTTGAAAGGAGGCGTATCATGAATGCTGAAGTTGTGAATGTCGCCGCGTCGGCACACGGAGCAACCGTTGATCCGTTTATCTTCGGGTTCACGGTGTTTGTACTGGCTGTTTTTGTGGGTTATCACGTTGTGTGGAACGTCACTCCGGCGTTGCATACCCCGCTGATGAGTGTGACCAACGCTATCTCGGGCATCATTATCGTGGGCGCTATTCTTGCGGCGGGACCGTCGGATATGAATGTTGGCAGTATATTGGGTCTCATTGCCGTGGCGCTGGTGGCTGTGAATATCTTTGGCGGATTTCTGGTGTCGCAACGGATGTTGGCCATGTTCAAGAAACGCAAGTAATCAGGAGTTGTTGATGTCTGCAAACATGGTGGCTCTGGCCTATCTGGGGGCCGCGGTGCTGTTTATTCTGGCGCTCAAGGGCTTGTCCAGCCCCGAATCCGCACGCCGCGGCAATCTCTTCGGCATGGTCGGTATGGCGTTGGCAGTCACTGTAACGCTGAACATGGCGGGCGTGCATAACTATATCTGGATTTTTGCCGCGGCGGCGGTGGGTGCTGGCGCGGGGATTCTGATTGCTCTCAAAATTCCGATGACGCATATGCCGCAACTGGTGGCCGCCATGCACTCGCTGGTGGGTCTGGCGGCGGTGATGATTGCCACATCGGCGTTGTACAATCCCGAAGCGTATGGCATTGCCATGGCGGGCGGCGGTTTACACATGTCCAGCCGCATCGAGATGTTCCTGGGCACGTTTATCGGCGCCATTACCTTTACCGCTTCGGTGGTGGCATTCGCCAAGCTGCAGGGACTGGTGTCTGGCAGGCCTCTGGCATTTACCGGTCAGCATTGGCTGAATCTGGCTCTGGGCATCGCCATGATCGCGGCAGGCATTATATTTTGCATGACACAAGGCTGGATGCCGTTTTTGGTGATGACCGGAATCGCACTGCTGCTTGGTGTTCTGTTGATTGTGCCTATTGGCGGCGCGGATATGCCGGTCGTGGTATCCATGCTCAATTCCTATTCGGGCTGGGCCGCGGCGGGGATCGGGTTCACGCTGGGTAACAATATGTTAATAATCGCCGGTGCACTGGTTGGTTCAAGCGGTGCGATTCTCTCATATATCATGTGCAAGGCGATGAATCGTTCGATCATCAATGTATTATTGGGCGGGTTTGGCAACAATGCCGCCGCATCCGGAGGCGCGGACCGTGCGGTTGAGGACAGACCGGTGAAGGCAGGTGCGGCCGAGGATGCGGCTTTCCTGTTGAAGAATGCCGAGAGCGTTATCATCGTTCCGGGCTACGGCCTGGCTGTGGCTCGGGCGCAGCATGCTTTAAAGGAAGTCGCGGACGTCCTGATCAAACAGGGCGTCAAGGTGCGTTTTGCCATTCATCCGGTGGCCGGGCGCATGCCGGGGCACATGAATGTTTTGTTGGCTGAGGCGGACGTACCCTATGACATTGTGCAGGAAATGGATGAAATCAATCCGGAGTTCGCCGACGCGGACGTGGCGCTGGTGATTGGCGCCAACGATGTGACCAACCCGGCGGCGAAAAATGATCCTGACAGTCCGATCTATGGCATGCCGGTGCTGGATGTCGCGAAGGCGAAACACGTTATTTTCATCAAGCGATCTCTCTCCCCCGGCTATGCGGGACTCGATAACGATCTGTTCTACAGGGACAAGACGATGATGCTGTTCTCGGATGCCAAAAAAGCCTGTGAGCAATTGATTCAGTCACTGGATTAGGCGCGCCCGCTTTCCAAAAAAGGTTAAGCGCATGGCGCCATTGCCGCGTATGCGTTCAGGCATAATTTTTACCGGTGAGAATCAGCCTCCGTAAGCAGTTGACATCACCCGTGCGCGTCTCTATGGTTCGCGGCCCTTCGACACCCCTAGGTGGTTCTGGCGGAGGATAATTTTTGAAGAGGTGGCTGATGCCGACGATTAATCAGTTGATCCGCAAGGGCCGGAAGGACAAGCGGAAAATCAACAAGGTTCCCGCGCTGGGCGCATGTCCGCAGCGCCGTGGCGTGTGCACGCGCGTGTATACTTCCACGCCGAAAAAGCCGAATTCGGCTTTGCGTAAGGTGGCGCGTGTTCGTCTGACCAACGGGCAGGAAGTGACGGCCTATATTCCGGGCGAGGGGCACAAGTTGCAGGAGCACTCAGTGGTGCTGATTCGCGGCGGCCGTGTGAAGGATTTGCCGGGTGTTCGTTACCATATTCTGCGTGGCGTTCTGGATACGACCGGCGTGGATGGGCGCAGGCAGGCCCGTTCCAAGTACGGCGCCAAGCGTCCGAAGTAGGAGTGAACTAATGCCTCGTAAAGGTCCAGCTCCGATTCGTCCCGTCACCCCGGACGCCAGGTATGGCGACCGCATGGTTTCTACCGTGGTCAACAAGGTGATGTGGGATGGTAAGAAGAATACTGCTGAGCGCATTGTTTACGGCGCCATGGATTTTGCCGCGGATCGCCTGAAAACCGAGCCGCTGAGCGTGCTGCGCAAGGCACTGGAGGCCGTGAAACCGCTGGTGGAAGTTAAATCCCGCCGCGTGGGCGGTGCAACCTACCAGGTACCCATGGAGGTTTCCGAACGGCGCAAGGAATCGCTGGCTGTTCGCTGGCTGGTGGAGTTTTCGCGCAAGCGTTCCGAACATACGATGACGGAGCGTTTGGGCAATGAGATTGTGGATGCCGTGAATGATCGCGGCGGCGCATTCAAGAAGCGTGATGAAACCCACCGCATGGCTGAGGCGAATAAGGCCTTTGCGCATTACCGCTGGTAGCGGCAGCAGTTAGCTGTAGTTTTTTAATTTGTTCTTGACAGTCTGATGAAGGAGTAACGGAACGTGGCCCGTAAAACACCATTGGGGCGTGTGCGCAATATCGGTATCATGGCGCACATTGATGCCGGAAAAACGACGACGACCGAACGCATTCTCTATTATACCGGCGTGACGCATAAGATCGGCGAGGTGCATGATGGCGCCGCGACCATGGACTGGATGGAGCAGGAGCAGGAGCGTGGTATTACCATCACCTCCGCCGCGACGACTTGCGTCTGGAACGATCATCAGATCAATATTATTGACACTCCGGGGCACGTGGACTTTACCATTGAGGTAGAGCGTTCATTGCGTGTGCTGGATGGCGCTGTCGGCGTGTTCTGCGCCGTGGGCGGCGTGGAGCCGCAGTCCGAGACAGTGTGGCGTCAGGCCGATAAATACAATGTCCCGCGTATCGCTTTTGTGAACAAAATGGATCGTACGGGGGCGGAATTTTTTCGGGTGGTGGATGAAATCACGGAACGTCTGGGGCATCACGCCGTGCCTGTCAATCTTCCTGTTGGTGCTGAAGACGGCTTCAGGGGCGTAGTCGATCTTGTTCGTATGAAGGCGGTCCTCTGGAAAGATGAGGCGATGGGCGCGGAGTATTCCATTGAGGATATTCCGGTTGATCTGCTCGATCAGGCGACGGAATACCGCGAGAAGCTGCTGGATTCCGTGCTGGTTTATGATGATGATCTGATGGAAGCCTATCTGGAAGGCGCCGGGCTTGACGAAGAGGCGCTGAAAACCTGTATCCGTAAGGCCGTGATTGATATCAAACTTATTCCGGTCCTGTGCGGTACGGCTTTCAAAAACAAGGGCGTTCAGACGCTGCTTGATGCCGTGGTTGATTTCATGCCCTCACCGATGGATGTGCCGGCCATCAAGGGGCACAAGGTGGGTTCGGAGGAAGAGGATTCGCGTCCGAGTTCCGATGATGCGCCCTTTGCCGCGTTGGCATTCAAGGTGATGACCGATCCTTATGTGGGGACACTGACCTTTTTCCGGGTTTATTCAGGCGTACTCGAAGCCGGTTCCTATCTGATGAACTCCACCAAGGACAAGAAGGAACGCATTGGCCGCATCCTTCAAATGCATTCCAATGATCGTAAGGAAATCAAGGAAGTGCGCGCCGGTGATATTGCTGCTGCCGTAGGTCTGAAAAGCACGACCACCGGTGATACGCTGTGCGCAGGCAGTGCACCGATTATTCTGGAGCGCATGGAGTTTCCTGATCCGGTGATTTCCGTAGCGATTGAGCCGAAGACCAAGGCCGATCAGGAGAAAATGGGTATCGCACTGGGTAAGCTGGCCGCCGAGGATCCGTCCTTCCGCGTACATACCGATGAAGAAACGGGCCAGACTATTATTTCCGGAATGGGTGAATTGCATCTGGAAATTATCGTGGATCGTATGCAGCGGGAATTCACGGTGGATGCCAATGTCGGCAAGCCGCAGGTGGCCTACCGTGAAACGATTCGTTCTTTGGTGAAGGCTGAGGGTAAATTCATCAGGCAGTCGGGCGGCCGTGGTCAGTATGGTCATGTCTGGCTGGAACTGGAACCACAGGAGCCAGGTGCGGGTTTTGAGTTTGTGGACAAGATCGTCGGTGGCGCGGTGCCACGCGAGTACATCCCTGCCGTAGGTAAAGGCATTGTCGAGGCGATGGAGAACGGCGTGTTGGCCGGTTATCCGATGGTGGATATCAAGGCGACCCTGTATGACGGTTCCTACCATGATGTGGATTCGTCCGAAATGGCATTCAAGATTGCCGGTTCGATGGGCTTCAAGGCGGGGTGCGGCAAGGCCAATCCGGTCCTGCTTGAGCCGATTATGAAGGTGGAAGTGGTGACGCCGGAAGACTATATGGGTGATATTGTTGGTGATCTGAACCGTCGGCGCGGGCGCGTGCAAGGCATGAATGATCGTAGTGGCGCCAAGGTGATTGATGCAGAAGTTCCATTGTCCGAGATGTTTGGCTATGCGACGCATGTGCGATCAATGTCACAGGGGCGCGCCAACTACACCATGCAATTTGAACATTATGAAGAAGTGCCGAATAATATCACCAGGGAAATTATCGCCAGCGTCAAGGGTTGAAACGAACCTTGATCCGAATGAGAACAGGGAATGGATAAGGAGTAGGAACGATGTCGAAGAAGAAATTTGAGCGTAACAAACCGCACGTCAACATCGGGACGATTGGGCATGTTGATCATGGCAAGACGACACTGACGGCGGCGATCACGAAGGTTCTGGCGGCGAAGGGACAAGCGGAGTTCAAGGATTACGGCGACATTGACGGAGCGCCGGAAGAGCGCGAGCGCGGCATTACGATAGCGACGGCGCACGTGGAGTACGAGACGGATGCGCGTCACTATGCACATGTAGATTGTCCGGGCCATGCGGACTATGTGAAGAACATGATCACCGGCGCGGCGCAGATGGACGGTGCGATTCTTGTGGTGAGCGCGGCGGACGGCCCGATGCCGCAGACGCGCGAGCACGTTCTTCTGGCGAAGCAGGTCAACGTGCCGCACATCGTGGTGTTCCTGAACAAGGTGGACATGGTAGACGACGAAGAGCTGATTGAGCTGGTGGAGATGGAAGTTCGCGAGCTTCTGGACTCTTATGGATTTCCGGGAGACGACACGCCGATCATCAGGGGTTCGGCATTGAAGGCGCTGGAAGGCGACACATCGCCGATTGGTGCGCCTGCCATTGAAGCGTTGATGAAGGCGGTGGATGAGTTCATCCCGACGCCGGCGCGTCCGGTGGACAAGCCGTTTTTGATGCCGATTGAGGATGTATTTTCAATTTCCGGCCGTGGCACGGTGGTGACGGGCCGGGTGGAGCAGGGGATTGTAAAGGTTGGCGACGAAGTTGAGATTGTCGGCATCAAGGATACGACGAAGACGGTTGTGACGGGTGTTGAGATGTTCCGCAAGCTGCTGGACCAGGGGGAGGCGGGCGACAATATCGGCGCGCTGATTCGTGGCGTTGAGCGGGCGGACGTTGAGCGTGGCCAGGTTCTGGCGAAGCCGGGATCGATCACGCCGCATACGCAGTTCAAGGCGGAAGCATATATTTTAACGAAGGAAGAGGGTGGGCGTCATACGCCGTTTTTTAATGGTTACCGCCCGCAGTTTTACTTCCGCACGACGGATGTGACGGGATCGGTGACGTTGCCGGAGGGTACGGAAATGGTGATGCCCGGTGATAACGTGAGCATGGATGTCGAGCTGCTTACCCCGATTGCGATGGACAAGGAGCTGCGCTTCGCGATTCGTGAGGGTGGCCGTACGGTCGGCGCTGGCGTCGTTACCGAAATTATTAAGTAATAGCGGCAATGAAAAGCAGCGGCAGTGAATACTGCCGCTGCTTTGTTGCCCCTGGAGTCAGGAAATGCGTGATTTGCTTAGTTTGGCTTGCGAGGATTGCAAGCGGCGGAATTATACAACGGATAAGAATAAACGCACGACAACCGAAAAGTTGAAATTGCGTAAGTATTGTCCATTTTGTCGCAAGCATACCTTGCATACGGAATCAAAGGTTTGAGGGTTTAGTCTGAATAATTCGGGTTGGAACGAAGGCCAGTAGCTCAACTGGTAGAGCACCGGTCTCCAAAACCGGGGGTTGGGGGTTCGATTCCCTCCTGGCCTGCCAGTTGAACAGGCTGTTTTGAAATGATGACCAGATAAAGAGGAACGCATTGATGAGCCGTATTGCACAAGCGCAGAAGTTTGTACGGGAAGTCCAGGCCGAGGCCAGAAAGGTCGTTTGGCCGGAACGTAAGGAAGCCTTGCAATCCACCTTGATGGTGGTGGTGATGGTGGTTTTTGTGGCGTTGTTCCTGTGGGCTGTCGATGGCCTCATGGGCTGGTTTGTACAGAAGGTGATTTGATGGCCAAACATTGGTATGTGGTGCAGGCGTATTCCAACTTTGAGGACAAGGTTGTCGAGCGCCTGACGGAGCGCATCGAACGTTCCGGCCTGGTTGATCAGTTTGGTGAGATTATTGTGCCGCGCGAAGAAGTGGTTGAGTTGAAGAATGGCCAGAAGGTCAGCTCCCAGCGTAAATTTTTTCCCGGCTATATTCTGGTCGAGATGGAAATGAATGATGAAACCTGGCATGTGGTGAAAGATACGCCCCAGGTTTCCGGTTTCCTGGGGTCAGGTGGCAAGCCGAGGCCCATGCGGGCCATGGAAGTAGAGGCGCTGAAGCAGCAGATCGAAGAAGGCGTGGAGCGTCCTCGTCCGAAGGTAATGTTTGACGTGGGCGATGCCGTTCGCGTGATGGATGGTCCATTTGCTTCTTTCAATGGCGTGGTTGAAGAGGTAATGGAAGATAAGGCGAAGCTGAAGGTGAGCGTATCCATCTTCGGCAGGCCAACACCCGTTGAACTCGACTTTGTCCAGGTCGAGAAGGGTTAAAAGGAAGGACATATGGCTAAGGAAGTTACGACGCTCATCAAGCTGCAGGTATCGGCCGGAAAGGCTAATCCGGCGCCGCCGGTGGGACCCGCATTGGGCCAGGCTGGTGCGAACATCATGGAATTCTGCAAGGCGTTCAATGCCAGGACGCAGGAAATGGAGGCCGGCATGCCTTTGCCGGTGGTCATCAGCGTGTACAAGGATCGTTCGTTTGATTTTATTATCAAGACGCCGCCTGCCTCGTTTCTGCTGATGAAGGCCGCGGGCCTGCAGAAAGGGAGTCCGGAGCCCAACAAGAATAAGGTAGGCAAGGTTACTCGTGCGCAGGTGCAGGGGATCGCCGAAACTAAAATGCCCGATCTGAATGCCTATGACGTGGAAGCTGCAATGCGAATTATCGAAGGCACGGCCCGATCCATGGGCCTGGAAGTGGAGGGCTGATCGATGGCAAAAATTTCAAAACGGATGCAGGCAGCTCGCGAGGCGGCGCCCAGGGAAGCGGTGACGCTGGATGCGGCCATCGCGGCGGTGCTGAGCCAACCTGCCGCCAAATTTGATGAATCAGTGGATGTGGCCGTGAACCTGGGGGTGGATCCCAAGCATGCCGAGCAGATGGTGCGTGGATCGGTCAGTCTGCCGAATGGCACTGGAAAAACCGTGCGCGTGGCTGTGTTTGCCAAAGGGGAGAAAGCCGAGGCAGCGAAAGAGGCGGGCGCTGATATTGTGGGTGCAGATGATCTGGTAGCGAAGGTGAAGGATGGGTTCATGGCGTTCGATCGTGTTGTCGCCACGCCGGATATGATGGCGCAGGTGGGCAAACTCGGGCGTGTGCTGGGGCCGCGTGGCCTGATGCCGAATCCGAAGCTGGGCACGGTGACCATGGATGTCGCCAAAGCGGTCTCAGCGGTCAAGGCCGGCCAGATTGAGGTTCGCACAGATAAGGCCGGAGTGGTGCATGCTCCGGTGGGGCGGCGTTCATTTGATGCGGCCAGGCTGGAAGAGAATGTACGTTTTTTGATAGATGAACTGAACCGGATGAAACCGGCAGCCTCCAAGGGGCGTTACATGCGGCATATGGTCATTTCTTCCACCATGGGCGCTGGCGTGCCCGTGGACGTCGCGAGTTTGTAGAAAACAGTTGAATAAAATGTGAGCTGAGCAGTTATGAAAGAATAACCGTCAACCATGGCGTCAACGGTGGAAGAGGGTTAAAAAAACGATCCGTCCAAGACTGCGGGTGCCGGACGGAAAAAGTCCGGCTTAATAGGAAACATCCTGCATAGATGGTAGCGAGAGCTCCTTCTTGCGGATCGAAAAGAAGGGGGTAGATGTGAATCGGGAAGACAAGCAACGCGTGGTTGAAGACTTGCACGCTGCATGGTTGGACATGAGTACTGGCGTAGTAGCGCACTATCGGGGCCTTTCCGTGGCTGCGATGGGTGACTTGCGCCGGTCATTGCGCGCCGTCGAAACAAGCTTGCGGGTGGTTAAAAACACGCTCGCCAGAAGGGCGGCTGAAGGCACGGGTTTTTCACTGGCGGAAGATCTGTTTACAGGACCGACAGCCATAGCCTATGGCAACGATCCCGTGGGTCTGGCCAAGACTCTGTCCGACTTTGCCAAGAGCAACGAAGCGCTTCGGATCCTTGGTGGCGTACTCGATGGCAAGCGGCTGGAAAAAGCGGATGTTTCGGCGCTGGCGAGTTTGCCATCGCGTGAAGTCCTGCTGTCCAGGCTGTTGGGTAGTCTGCAATCGCCATTGTCCGGTTTTGTGCGTACGCTGAATGAGGTTCCGGCCTCATTTGTTCGCACGCTGGCGGCAGTTCGTGACCAGAAGCAGGCCGCGTAGTCTCGATTACGAAGCCTCTGAAAATTCATAATAACCAGATAGCAAAAGGAGCTTGAGCATGGCAAAAGCATTAACGAAAGAAGATATGATTACCGCGATTGAAGGCATGACAGTCCTGGAAATGTCCGAACTGGTCAGTGCGCTGGAAGAAAAGTTTGGCGTTTCCGCGGCAGCCCCGGTCGCAGTGGCGGCTGTGCCTGCTGCCGATGCGGCTGAAGACGCCGGAGAGCAGACCGAGTTTGATGTGGTTCTTACTGCTGTTGGCGACAAGAAAATCCAGGTCATTAAGGCAGTGCGCGAGATCACAGGTCTGGGGTTGAAGGATGCCAAGGGCGTGGTGGATGACGCACCGAAAGCGGTGAAGGAAGGCGCAGCCAGGGAAGAGGCCGAAGAGATCAAGGCCAAGCTGGAAGAGGCAGGAGCAACGGTCGAACTCAAGTAGTCGCCGCTGTTTCACTTGTTGACAGTAGATAAACGAACGGGCAAATCCCCCCCGGTGGCCGAAGTGCCGCCGGGGCTTGCCTTTTTTCGCATTCTTGAATCCGCCGGGGTGAGGTTAATATGGCAAAGCAAACGTCAGTAAAGCGTATCCGTAAGAACTTTGGGAGCATTCATTCGGTGATTTCCATGCCGAATATGCTACAACTCCAGACAGACTCATTCATCGAGTTTCTCGGCGTAGGCCAGGGAAAGACCGATATCAATGATTCTCGCCTGGGTGAGGTGTTCAGGAACGTGTTTCCGATTAAGGATTATGCAGGCAATGCCCAGTTGGATTTTGTCGAGCTTGAATACAGTCCGCCGCGCTATGACCTGGATGAGTGTATTCGGCGTGATTTAACGTATGCTCTGCCGGTTAAAGTACATCTTCGGCTTACTATTTACGAGCACGATTCGGGAAAGCGATCCAGCAAGAAGAAGCAGGTGCGCGAGGTGCGCGATCAGTCGGTTTATATGGGTGAGATTCCGTTGATGACGGATCATGGTTCTTTTATTATCAATGGGACCGAGCGCGCTATCGTATCTCAAATGCATCGCTCGCCGGGCGTTTTCTTCGATCATGACAAGGGTAAAACACAAGCTTCGGGCAAGTTTTTGTTCAAGGCCCGCATTATTCCCTATCGCGGTTCCTGGCTGGATTTTGAATTCGACGCCAAGGACAAGGTTAATTTTCGCATTGATCTGCGTCGCAAAATGCCGGCAGGTATTCTGCTTAAGGCTCTGGGTTACTCTGAGCAGGAGATTCTTGATCGCTTCTATGAACGCCGCACGTTCCGTTTTGCCAAAAAGAGCGTTCAGGTCAAGTTTGTCGCGGAGCAGTTTCTGGGCAGCCGGGCCTTTGTCAATATCAAGGCGGATGGCAAGCAACTGGTCGCCGAAGGTAAAAAAATCACCGGATTGGCGGTTAAGCGTTTAAGCGAGGCCGGGGTGGAATGGATTGATGTGCCGGAAGAGGTGGTTATTGGTGAAAGTATTGCCGCACCGGTGCTGGCTGAGGGTGGTGAAATCATTACCGATACCAATGCCGAGGTGACGGAGGAAGCGCTTGAGGCTATGCGGACGGCGGGAATCAGGCAGTTCGACTGCCTGTTCATCGATATCTTTCGTCGTGGGCCGTGGTTGTCAGACACCCTGCGTCTGGACGAGGTGCAGAGCAAGGAAGAGGCGAGGGTTGAAATTTATCGCATGATGCGCCCCGGTGAGCCGCCGACCGTGGAAACCGCGCGCGCCTTGTTTGAATCCATGTTTTACGATACAGGCCGTTACGATTTATCCCGTGTTGGCCGCATGAAGCTCAACAGCCGCCTGGGCATCCGTGATGAAGATGTTCCCCTGGATCAGGGGACGTTGCGCAATGAGGATATCCTGTTAACGCTGGATACGCTGCTGAAATTGAGAGACGGCATTGGCGAGGTGGATGACATCGATCACCTTGGCAACCGGCGTTTGCGCTCGGTGGGTGAATTGTTGCAGAATCAGATTCGCCTCGGTCTGGTGCGTATGGAACGCGCGATCCGTGAACGTTTGAGTTCGGGGGATTTGACTGAGATGATGCCCTCCGATCTGGTGAATGCCAAGCCGATGATCGCCGCGGTGCGCGAATTCTTTGGTTCCTCGCAGCTTTCCCAGTTTATGGACCAGACCAACCCTCTTTCCGAGGTGACGCACAAGCGCCGCTTGTCCGCGTTAGGTCCGGGAGGGTTGTCGCGTGAACGCGCCGGATTTGAAGTGCGCGATGTACACCCCACCCATTATGGACGCATGTGCGCCATTGAGACGCCGGAAGGGCCGAATATCGGCCTGATAAATTCACTGTCCTGTTTCGCTCAGGTCAATGAGTTCGGTTTCATCGAGACGCCCTATCGCAAGGTAGAGGGCGGCCGCGTGACGGACAAGGTGGAGTATCTGTCTGCGATTGCTGAAGCTGGCCATGTGATTGCTCAGGCCAATGCCAAGGTGAATGACGACGGCAAGTTTCAGGCCGAAACCATTCAGTGCCGACAGGATGGCGACTTTATCATGGCTGTTCCGGAGGCGATTGATTATATGGATGTATCGCCCAGTCAGGTCATTTCCATTTCCGCCGGCCTGATTCCTTTCCTGGAGCATGATGACGCCAACCGGGCGCTGATGGGATCGAACATGCAGAGGCAGGCTGTTCCGCTGGTCAAGAGTGAGAAGCCTCTTGTCGGCACAGGTATGGAAGCCGCGGTGGCGCGTGATTCGGGCGTGGTCATGGTTGCCACCCGTGGCGGCGCGGTGGAGCGCGTGGACGCCAGCCGTATTGTGATTCGCGTGAATGAAGGCGAGCAGGTTGAAGGCGAACCGGGCGTGGACATTTACCGCTTATTCAAATATCGCCGATCCAACCAGAACACCTGTTTCAATCAGCGGCCTCTGGTAAAGGTGGGCGATACGGTAACGACGGGTGATATCATTGCGGATGGTCCGTCCACGGATCAAGGCGAATTGTCTCTGGGACGTAATGCGCTGGTGGCTTTCATGTCCTGGCGCGGGTACAACTTTGAAGATGCAATCGTGATTTCCGAGAGGATGGTGCGTGAGGATGTTTATACCTCGATTCATATCGAGGAATTCGAATGCACGGCGCGACAGACCAAGCTGGGCGACGAGGAAATTACGCGAGATATCCCGAATGTGGGCGAGGAAGCACTGCGGCATCTGGACGAATCGGGAATTACCATTGTTGGCGCGGAAGTAAAGCCGGACGATATCCTGGTTGGAAAGATTACGCCCAAGGGCGAGACCCAACTTTCGCCGGAAGAAAAACTGCTGCGCGCCATCTTTGGTGAGAAGGCATCCGATGTGCGTGATACCAGTCTGCGTGTCAAACCGGGTGATGAGGGCGTGGTGGTGGATGTCCAGGTGTTTACCCGCCGCGGTGATGAGAAGGATGACCGCGCCAGGTCCATTGAAGAAGCGGACGTTGAATTACTCTATCGCGACAAGGAAGAAGAACGGCGCATTCTTGAGGGTAATGCGGTCGCACGGCTTGCAACCCTGTTTGCGGGCGGAAAGGCGGTGAAGGCGGCAGGCCTGAAGACAGGATCCGCCATTACATCCGGGTATCTGAAAGGCCTCAAATTGCGCGATCTCGCCAACATTTCGACGGATGACGATAGCGTTAACGAGCGTGCTGCCGGTATCCTGGGGAATATGGATAAAGAGCGCGCACGTCTTGAGAAGCGCTTTGAAGAAAAGGTGGCCAAGGCCCGTGAGGGTTCAGAGCTGCAACCCGGCGTGATCAAGGTGGTAAAAGTGTTTCTTGCCGTGAAGCGCAAGCTTCAGCCGGGTGACAAAATGGCGGGGCGGCACGGCAATAAGGGCGTTATTTCCATTATTGTGCCTGAAGAAGATATGCCGTACATGGAAGACGGAACGCCGATGGATATTTGCCTGAATCCGCTGGGCGTGCCTTCGCGTATGAATATCGGGCAAATCCTCGAAATTCATATGGGCCTTGCCGCGCATGGACTGGGTCGGAGGATCGAAAAACTTCTGGGCGATCAGGCGGCGAAGGGCGACTTGAAGCAACTGTTACTTGAAATTTACGCCGGAGATGCGGCGGCGACGGAAAGTATTGGCCGAATGACGCAAACGCAACTGCGCGAAATGGCAGCGCAACTTTGTGATGGCGTTCCCATGGCAACGCCGGTGTTTGATGGCGCCAGGGAAGATCAGATACGGGATATGTTGAAGCTGGCGGGATTGCCTGAATCCGGTCAGATGCAGCTTTACGATGGCGGAAGCGGAGAGCCTTTCGACCATCTGGTGACGATTGGTTATATGTACATGCTGAAGTTGCATCATCTGGTCGATGAGAAGATTCATGCCCGTTCGACGGGGCCGTATTCGCTGGTCACCCAGCAACCGCTGGGCGGCAAGGCGCAATTTGGTGGTCAGCGTTTTGGCGAAATGGAGGTCTGGGCGCTGGAGGCTTATGGCGCTGCCTATACCTTGCAGGAAATGCTGACCGTCAAGTCCGATGATGTGGCGGGACGTACTTCCATGTATGAGTCTATTGTCCGGGGAGACATGACCTTCGATGCCGGTATTCCTGAGTCATTTAATGTGATGACCAAGGAACTGAATGCTCTTGCTATTGACCTTGCGATGGTCAAACGTCCCGAACCGGTACGGAAAACACCAGAAATTCAGGAAAGTCAGGAGAACTAAACCATGCGCGATATTCTTCAAATGTTTCAGAAGCCCAGCAGCATCGAGGATTTCGATGGGCTGAAGGTGAGTCTGGCGAGTCCGGAAAAGATTCGTTCATGGTCGTATGGCGAGGTGAAAAAACCTGAAACCATCAATTACCGCACCTTCAAGCCGGAACGCGATGGATTGTTTTGCTGCAAGATATTCGGTCCTGTACGCGATTATGAGTGCCTGTGTGGCAAGTACAAGCGCCTCAAGCATCGTGATGTGGTGTGCGAAAAGTGCGGCGTGGAAGTGATTCAGTCCAAAGTGCGGCGTGAACGCATGGGGCATATCGAACTGGCCGCACCGGTTGCACATATCTGGTTTTTGAAGAGCCTGCCATCGCGTATTGGCCTGTTACTCGACAAGACGCTGAAGGAACTGGAGCGGATTCTCTATTTTGAGTCCTATGTGGTGCTTGATCCGGGGCTCACCAGCCTGGATCAGTATAAAATCATCACCGAGGAAGAATACCTTGAGGCCTTTGATGAATATGGCGATGAGTTTCGTGTTGGCATGGGAGCCGAGGCTGTGCGTGAAATGTTGGCTGATGTTAATCTGGCGGAAGAGCGTCAGTCGCTGCGCGCCCAGATTACCGCAACGAAGGCGGAGACCAAACTGGCCAAGTTGACCAAGCGCCTGAAAACCATTGAAGCCATGCTTGAGTCCGGCAATCGTCCCGAACGAATGATTCTGGAGGTCGTTCCAGTTTTACCGCCGGAACTGCGGCCACTGGTACCGCTTGATGGCGGGCGTTTTGCCACGTCCGATCTCAATGACCTGTATCGCAGGGTGATTAACCGCAATAATCGTTTGAAGCGTTTGCTGGAACTGAAAGCGCCGGAAATCATCACACGTAACGAGAAACGCATGTTACAGGAATCGGTGGATGCGCTGTTTGATAATTCGCGCAAGACCAAGCCGATTACCGGGAATAATCGCAGACCGCTCAAATCATTATCCGATATCATCAAGGGTAAGCAGGGACGTTTCCGCCAGAATCTGCTGGGCAAGCGCGTAGACTATTCCGGTCGTTCCGTGATTGTGGTGGGCCCCAACCTTAAACTGCATCAGTGTGGCCTGCCCAAAACGATGGCGCTGGAGTTATTCAAACCATTTATTTATCACAAGCTGGAAGTGCGTGGTCTGGCGACGACCATCAAGGCTGCCAAGAAGCTGGTGGAGCAAGGGATTCCGGAGGTTTGGGATATTCTGGAGGAAGTCATCCAGGAACATCCGATTATGCTGAATCGTGCGCCGACGCTGCACCGCCTGGGTATTCAGGCTTTTGAGCCGATCCTTATTGAAGGCAAGGCCATTCAGTTACATCCTCTGGTTTGTACCGCTTTTAATGCCGACTTTGACGGCGATCAGATGGCCGTGCATGTGCCGCTTTCTATTGAGGCGCAGACGGAAGCACGGGCATTAATGATGTCCACCAACAATATTCTGTCACCCTCGACCGGCAAACCGGTCATTGCGCCGACGCAGGATATCATTCTTGGTATTTATTACATGACGCGCGAACGCCCCTTTTGCAAAGGCGAAGGAATGGTCTTTGCCAGCCCTGATGAGGTGTTGCGCGCTTTTGATGCGGGTTCGGTCGTATTACATACCCGGATTGTCTGTCGTATCCGTGGTCAACGTGAAAAGACGACGGTGGGTCGCGCTATTCTCTCGACGATTTTGCCGGAAGATATGCCGTTTTCAGGGGTTAACAAGGTGTTGACCAAGAAGGATGTGGCAGGCTTGATTGAAGACAGCTACCGCATAGCCGGCAACAAGGCGACGGTGCTGTTCGTGGATCACATGAAGAATATGGGTTATGCCCATGCGACCAGGTCCGGCACATCGTTTGCGCTGGATGACGTGGTTGTCCCCGAATTGAAATATGAATTGGTGGCCAAAACCGAGGCCGAAGTAAAGAAGGTCCAGCAACAGTATGCCGATGGTTTGATTACCGCGGGCGAGCGCTACAACAAGGTCGTTGATCTGTGGACGCATACTACGGAAAACGTGGCGCGGGCCATGATGGATAACCTGGCGACGGAGGAGGTGGTGTCGCCGGATGGCAAGAAGAAAGAAACGGCGAAATCATTTAATTCCGTTTACATGATGGCTGACTCCGGTGCGCGAGGTTCGGCCCAGCAAATTCGTCAGTTGGCCGGCATGCGCGGCTTGATGGCCAAGCCGGACGGCTCCATTATTGAAACGCCCATCACCGCGAATTTCCGTGAAGGTCTGACCGTGTTGCAGTACTTCATTTCCACGCACGGCGCCCGTAAGGGTCTGGCGGATACGGCCTTGAAGACCGCGAATTCCGGTTATTTGACCCGTCGTCTGGTGGATGTGGCTCAGGATGCGGTTGTCACCATTCAGGATTGCGGTACGAGGCAGGGAATCACCATGACGCCCTTGATGGAAGGCGGTGAAGTGGTCGAAGAGTTATTCGAGCGGGTGCTGGGCCGCGTGCTGCTGGAATCGGCCTGTGATCCGATCAGTGGTGACGAGATTGCGCCGGCCGGAGCCATGCTTAACGAAGAACTGGTGGCTAAAATTGATGATGCCGGCGTGGAGAGCGTGCGCATCCGTTCGGTGTTGACCTGTGAAGCTGAACATGGTGTGTGTGCTGCCTGCTATGGGCGTGATCTGGCGCATAGCACGCCGGTGAGCCTTGGAGAGGCCGTAGGCGTGATTGCCGCGCAATCCATTGGCGAGCCGGGCACGCAGTTGACCATGCGCACCTTTCATGTGGGTGGTACGGCATCCCGTTTGGCCGAGGCGGCGCATCTGGAAGCTAAATTTGCCGGCGTTATGAAGCTCGAGAATGAAGTTACGGTTCAGGATCAGGACGGAATTGTGGTGGTCATTAATCGCCATACTGAAGCTGTGATCGAAGATGCCCGGGGCGGTGAGCGCGAGCGTCACAAGATCCCGTATGGTGCAGGTTTGCGGGTGACTGTTGGCGATAAGGTAAAAACCGGCCAGGTTCTCGCTGAATGGGATCCGTACACCATGCCGCTGATTGCCGAAGTGGACGGACGTGTGCGTTATCAGGATGTGGTGGAAGGTAAAACGATGCGCGAGCATACAGATGAGGTGACCGGACTTTCCAATCGTGTGATTACGCAAGTGAGTGAAACCCGAAAAGTAGCGCTGCGGCCGCAATTACAGCTTGTCGATCCGAAGAATCCGGAAGGCGATCCGGTCATTATGCCACGCACCAATACGCCGGCGCGCTATTTCCTCTCGCCGGGAGCAATTCTTAATGTGGAAGAAAATGAGGAAGTGACGGCGGGCGAAGTGTTGGCGCGGATTCCCCGTGAGACGACCAAGACCAAGGATATTACGGGTGGCCTTCCACGCGTGGTTGAATTGTTCGAGGCGCGTAAGCCGAAGCATCTGGCTTTTATCGCTGCTCGGGACGGTTCGATTTCCTTTGGTAAGGATATTCGCGGAAAGCGGCGTGTCCTGATCAATCCGGACGATGGCTCCGATTCGATCGAGTATCAGGTCCCCAAGGGAAGTCATATCATTGTGCAGGAAGGAGATCGTGTGCGCAAAGGTGAGCGTCTGATGGAAGGTTCCCCTGCGCCGCATGACATTCTGAGCGTGCTTGGCGTCGAGGCGCTGGCCAAATACCTGACCGATGAAGTACAGGAGGTCTATCGCCTGCAGGGTGTGAAGATCAATGACAAGCATATCGAGGTTATTGTCCGGCAGATGATGCGCAAGGTTCAAATCAACGATCCGGGCGCGTCGAATTTCATTGCCGGGGAACAGGTTGAACGCAGGATGCTTCTGGAAGCGAACCGCCAGCTTAAAGCCGAGGGGAAGCCCCCGGCGACGTTCGAACCGATTTTGTTGGGTATTACTAAATCATCGCTATCCACGGATTCCTTTATTTCCGCGGCCTCTTTCCAGGAAACGACGCGTGTGATTACCGAGGCTGCGTTGGCCGGCAAGGTGGACTGGCTGAAAGGACTCAAGGAAAATGTTATTCTGGGCCGACTATTACCGGCGGGAACAGGATTTGCATCCCGTCTGGTGCCCCCGCCGGAGCTTCCTGAAGCGTCTGAGTCGACAGCCAGGATAACGAAGGCCGATCAATCCGGCGGCCCGGCCTGAACTGGCGCGCTTAACCTATCGATCAATGAAGAAAAAAGATGGAGCCGATGATCCGAATCGAACGGACGACCTGCTCATTACGAGTGAGCTGCTCTACCAACTGAGCTACATCGGCGCTTTCCGCAAAGCGCGTGCGCATTATAGCAGGCTGGAGGATCTTTTGAAGATGTGTGTTGTCTTATTTTCCCGCTGTATGGCTTGCGTGGCTGCCAGAAGAGCTGGTGCGGCGGTTTCAGTGCGCATAATGCGCAGGCCGAAGGTAAGCATATTGCATCCCATTTCCGTTAGTGTATTCAGATCGTGCGGGTTCGCCCGCTTTGTTCCACGGCCTCAATGATGGTTTTTCGCCAGCGTTTGAGTCGAGCCTCCAGTTTGTTGTCAGCCAGCCTGAGCGTGGAACGTGCGGTCCGGACGATTTGAAAGCTGCTTGCACCCAGTTCGGTTCCTTTCTGCAGAAGGATCTCAATTTTTTCGTTGCGGAAGGCTGCCTGTATGATGTGTGTCTTACAGGCCATTTCGCGGTCGATCGGGATATGTTTTTCAATATGACAAACGGCCTCTGATTTTACAGGACGATGAATAACTGCGTTGTATTCGCCACCTTCGCCGTTGAACAGGATGACAGGGTCGCCGTTTTGGAGACGCATTACGTGGTTCAGGTAATGATCCTGTTCATCGGAGCCAATTGCAAAACTCATGAGCGGCGATCAGCTTCCCCACTTTGGCCCATTTCCGGGCTGAAATTTCGGTCCATGGAACCACCATGCAGATACTTATACATGTAACCCTATCGCACGGCGGGACAACGCCGCTTGCTTCCCGAAAATTGACTCAAAGTGGGATTGCCGCTCATCCACCCAGAGTTTTGCAATTGGCTCCATCGGTAAGGTTAATTTTCTGCCCGGCATCCAGAGAGGATGGCATACAAAGGCGGCATGTCCGCATGTCGGGATTGGGCCGGAAAAGTAATCCGAATGCAAGCAGGTTTCTTGACCCTGCCTGTGTCGGAGCCATGATGCGG
>CAYOUW010000026.1:0-19977 GCA_964407235.1 uncultured Zetaproteobacteria bacterium
GGAGCCAAAGGAGGCGTGAACGTGCCGGAAAATCTGTTGGGTAAGAGGAGTACGGGATTTGTATTGGCGCTGGGTGGAGGCGGCGGGCGGGGGCTGGCGCATCTTGGGGTGCTGGATGTGCTGGAAACGCATGATCTGAAACCTGATGCGATTGTGGGTAGCAGTATCGGTTCGCTGTTTGGAGCCATGTATGCGCTGGATCCGGATGCCAGGGCATGTATTGAACGGGCCAAAGGCTTTCTGGAGTCGGATTTATTCAATCGCCTGGATTTGCCCGTTCTGGATGCCGCCGAGGAAGCAAAAATGATGACCAGTGCGAATCAGTTTGTCATCGCCGTGAATGTAGGTTCGCGTCCCCATCCTGATGAAGAACTAAAAAATGTGATCGCCATGCTGGATTGGGCCACGCGAATCAAGTCATTATATTTACGCCAATATAAAAAAGCGTATGCCGATGTACTGATCGAACCATTGGTCGGGTTTACGCAATGGCATGATTTTTCCCATCCGGAAGCGGAAATTGAAAAAGGCCGGCAGGCGGCCTTGGAGCAACTGCCGGAGATCATGAGAAAACTGGGGCGTTGAGTGTCACAACGGGCTCCCGTGAGAGGGTGGATGACTTTCCGCTAGGAAGATTCCTGGGATGCTCCTGCGGGAACCATACCAATCGGTAATGTTCAGGAAAGCTTGGTACAAGGTCTGTTGGCGTAATCTGTCTACCGCGCCGGTAGTGGCGTTAATTTATTTAACACTCAGGAGAAAACCATGAACACAGTAAAGAAAACATTTATCGCCATTGCGGTTACCGGCATCCTTACAGGTGGCAGTCTGGCGGCGCTGGCGGGTACTGCCGGGGATCGAGCCTTCGAGGGTTTTGCGGTTAAAGGCGTTGTCGCCCTCGAACAGTTGCCCGCCGAGGTGCGGGCGGGGTCGATAAAAATCAAGGATGATGATGAGCGAGCCATGGCTTCTCAGGCCAGAATCACTTCCAGCGGGGCTGCGCGTATTGCAACCACCGCCCTGCCCGGAAAGGTGGTAAAAACCGAAATGGAGGACGAGAATGGTTACCTTATCTGGGAGGTTGAAGTGATTGGTTCAAAGGGAAAGGAAACCAAACTCAAAATCGACGCGGGCAATGGTTACTTGCTGGCCGCGGAAAAAGATGATGGAAAGGATGCCGATGCCGAAGACAAGGATGAAAGCAAACACAGTAGCTGGAAGTTCTGGGAGGACAACGACAAAGGTGAGCACAAGGATTGAACATGGCTTGTTGATGATTGGAAAGGAAAACGGAGTACGCTTTACAGGCATTGATGAATGCGTATTCTGATTAGCGCCGGTGAAGCGTCGGGGGATATGCACGCGGCTGCCGTCATCAGGTATTTGCATGCCGGATGCGATCATGCCGAAATATTCGGCATTGCCGGTCCTTCCATGAGGCATGCGGGTTGTGAAACGCTGATTGACATGGGACAGTTGAATGTGATGGGCGTGAGTGATGTCTTGAAGGCATTGCCACGTATTCGGCGTATCAGAAACGAAATGCTTGAATGGGCCGATGATAACCGGCCCGATATCGCCATACTGGTGGATTTTCCGGGATTTCACATCAATCTGGGTGCGCGATTGCGAAAGCTTGGCATTCCTGTGCTGCAGTACATCGCACCCAAGCTTTGGGCCTGGGGATCATGGCGTGTGAAACGTTTGAAAGATTCTCAGGACCAGTTGGCGTGTATTCTTCCATTTGAGCCTGAATGGTTTGGAAAACGTGATATTGCAGCTCACTATGTCGGGAATCCCAGTGCTGCCGCGTGTGCGCGGGGTTGGGGCAGGGTGGAATTCAGGCGACGTCTGGGATGGCCGGAAGAGACGACTGTGCTCGCCATATTGCCGGGTAGCCGACCTTCTGAACTGGCTCACCATATACCCTTGTTGGCGGAGACGTGGAAAGCTGTTCAACGCCGATTCCCCGAAGCGCGCTGCGTCGTTCCGCTGGCGCCGGGCGTGGATAAAGCATTGCTGGATCCGTTGCTCGGGGAAGGTGCTGTTCCGGTTGACCGGGCGACGTCAGGCTTCGCGTTGCGGGCGGATGCGGCCATTGCCGTGTCCGGTACGGCAACACTGGAACTGGCGCTGTGGAATGTGCCGACCGTACTGGTTTACCGCACCACGCCCCTGACGGCATTCATGGGCAGGAGGGTTGTGCGCGTGCCTTATGTCGGTCTTGCCAATATTCTGTTGCGGAGGGCCGTGATGCCCGAACTGATTCAGGAGAGAGCGACCGTGGAAAATATTGTCCAATCGGTGTTGCCCCTGTTGCGGGGGGAGAAAGAAGCCGTCTATCAACAAGAGAAGTTCGGATCACTGCATACGATGCTGGGCGACGATAATCCCGCCGCGGCCGTTGCAATGCTCGCCGTGCGGATGACTACCTGCGCCGGCGAAAAAACGCCCGCAGCATGATGCCGCATGCCTCGGACAAGACACCGCCCGTGATTTCCGGCTGATGATTCAGCCGGGGGTCGGACAGTATCTGATAGACTGATTCAACCGCGCCGGTTTTGGTATCTTTGGCGCCATAGACAACCCGCTTGATGCGTGCGTGGATGATGGCCCCGGCGCACATGGGGCAGGGTTCCAGCGTGACGTAAAGGGTGCTACCGACCAGACGATAATTTTTCATCGCTTTACCGCCAGCACGGATGGCGCGCATTTCCGCGTGTGCGGAAGCGTCGTGCAGCGAGATCGGCGCATTGTGCGCGGTAAACTCCCGACCATTCTTTGTTACCAATACGGCGCCGACAGGAACTTCATTGATATCCCGCGCCATTTCGGCCTGCTGCAAGGCGATATTAAGGTAATGCCGGTCATTTTTGAGGATCAATGCCGACCTCTAAGGCGGGGATCGAACATGTCCCGCAGGCCCTCACCCAACAGATTATAGCCCAGCACGGTCAACAATATGGCCATTCCCGGATAGAGTGATAGCCACCATGCAATCTGAATGTTGTCCTTACCCTCGGTCAGGATATTTCCCCAGGATGCATCAGGCGGCTGCACGCCGAGTCCAAGAAAAGAGAGGCCCGACTCGATGAGCACTGCTCCGGCAATACCCAGTACGGCGGACACGAGGATCGGACCCATGGCATTGGGCAGTAGATAACGCCAGATGAGGCGGAACGCTGAAACGCCGAGACCTTCCGCGGCGATCACAAATTCACGGTCACGCAGGGATAACAACTCCGCCCGAACCAGCCGGGCTACGCCCATCCATGACGTCAGGCCAATGACAATCATGATATTCCAGATAGAAGGTTCGAGAAAGGCGATGACCGCCAGGATTAGAAAAAATGTAGGGAAGCAAAGCACCATGTCCGTAGCGCGCATGATGATTGCATCCGTGCGTCCTCCCGCATAACCGGCCATGGCGCCCAGCATCACGCCGACCGCAATGGAGATACCTACGGCTACGAATCCTACCGATAAGGATACTCTTGCACCGAACAGCATGCGGGAAAATACATCACGGCCCAGCGTATCCGTTCCACACCAGTGGTTCCACGAAGGTGGAAGCAGAATGGACCGCACATCAATGGCCGAAGGATCGTAGGGCGCAAGCCAGGGGGCCAGCACTGCCAGAACAGCGACGGTGGCGACGATCAGCGCGCCTGTCAGCATCAGGGGATGTTTCATCTTCCGCTTCCATGGCGGATGCGTGGATCAGCCCATGCGTAAGCAAGATCAGCCAACAGGTTGCCCAATAACGTTAATACCGCGCCAATGACCGTAATACCCATAACCAACGGATAATCACGCGCCAGAACAGCGCCGTAAAACAGCAGGCCCATCCCCGGGATCGAGAACAATTGTTCGACAATCACCGAACCTCCGATCAGACCGGGGATCGAAAGACCGAGCAGGGTGACAATGGGGATCAGCGCATTCTTCAGCGCATAACGATAACGGATACGCGATTCCGGCACGCCCATGGCCCGTGCGGTGGTCACGTAATCAGCGCGAATGACTTCCAGCATGCCACTGCGCATGAAGCGGCTCATGCCGGCAAGGCCTCCAATCGCGGAAACAAAGACGGGCAACAGCAGGTGCCTGGCCAGATCGCCCTGTTGTTGCCAGAATCCCATCTGGCGCCAGTCATAATCGTGGATACCGGAAATGGGGAGCCATGAAAGTTGCACGCCGAACGTAATCATCAGTAAAAGTCCCAGCCAGAAGGAGGGTATGGCAAACCCGATAAACACCAGTACGGTCATGCCACGATCGAACCACGAATCCCGGTGCGCCGCGGAAAGCACGCCAATGGGAATGGCAATGAGAAAAATAAAGGCCATGGCCAGCGTGTTGATCCCGATGGTGATGGGCATGCGTTCGGTAATCTTGTCGAGAACAGGACGGTGATCCGCGGCGAAGGACTGGCCGAAATCAAGTACCGCCAAACGCTTAAGCCAGTCCCAGTATTGAATATATAAAGGTTGGTCCAGGCCGTAGTAGGCGCGCAGGCGGTTAATGTCCGCGGTAGATACCTTGGGATTGAATGCCTGTCCGATGGCGGTCGGTTCGCCAGGCGCCACATGCATGATGGCAAAAGAAATGAGGGTGATGCCAAAGAGCAACGGAATCATTCCAGCCAGACGTTTGATGAGATAACGCTTCATGAGCGCGTAGCATAGCAGGCGATCCCGCTTGCTGTCCCGGCTACGATACGCTACCGTGCCTTGTTCCTTCGCCATCAGGGCGTATAATATAATAGTGGCGTCCGGGGGGCTGCCAACAGAAGGGAGGTGCCAATGCGAACAGTTATGGTTGCTTTGGGAGTGTTTTTGATGCTCGCTGTTACCACAGTACAGTTTCCCGCATCAGCGGGGGGCTTGCTTATACGCGCCGCCCATGCATCTGAACAGGGTACAAGTGGAAAAATGCAGCGAATTCGCCTGGTTTTGAAAAAATTACAGGATGCCATGGCCAGCATGAAGGATCTGGGTGCATTGGAGAAGGCAGGCATGCCGAAGAAAAACGTGGATCGCATGCGCCGCGCCATGCAGTTAAAAATCGACCAGATGATGGAAGAGGCGATCAAGGATATTCGCGCCCTTTAAGGTTTGCAATGCGGTTTTGAATCACGGGTAAAGCACGGGTTTTCAGGAGGGTGGAGAATGAATAAATATCTCAAATGGACGGCAATGCTCGTTGCAGCCCTGTCGCTGATTGGGACAGCGGTGAGTTCGGCCATGGCGGGAGGCGCCAGGAATGTGAATTTCGCGGCCTTCCAGAAAATCAATCCCGATTTCGAGTATGACGCAATTGTGCTGGGAAAGTTTAGCGATTTCATCAAGGCGATGGATGGGGTGCAGGTGTTGTTCATATCGCATACGGCGGATGCTGTGGATGGCGATGTCATTAATATCCAACAGGATGTTTTACGTGAAAAGAAGGGGAAGCTGGGGGATTTTGGCATCAATTGCCAGTTGAGTTTTCAGGATGAAAGCTCGCCGGATAATACGTCTTATGCCCTTGGCGGTCTCTGCAAAATTATTGAGATCGGCCATGGCAAGGATCTCAGGTTGACCGCGATTATTCCCATGTCCAGCGTGCCGGACACGGCGCAGGGTATTGATGCATGGGTTCTGCTTGATGAAGATGAGAAAACCGGGATCGCTTTTTATGGCAATGTCAGCGCTTCGAAGCAGGAACGTTAAGCCAATTGCGAAACTCCGGGTGGATGAGCGCGCATCGGCCTGATGACTTCGCAGGAAGTTATCAGGCGTGACAGACTTCAATAATATTGACTTCCGCACCATTCTCCAGCGATAAGGACACATCCGATTCGGCTACGTCAATCGGTAAATGCGCAATGCCAAAGCAGACGCCTTCCGCATCCGCTGCCGCACTGGTCAGCATGCCAATTTTGGCCGTGGTTAATACCGGACACGGCAGTGCATCCGGCGCGTTCGCGAGCTTGACGCGGTAAAATCGTTTCTTGATGCCGCCCCGCCAGTGCATGCGGCTGGTCACTTCCTGACCTACATAACAGCCTTTATCGAAGCTTACGCCATCGAATTCGATCAAATTGGCATTCATGGGATAAATCTTCTCATCCCAGTCCGTTCCAAAACGGAGGATGCCCCGAAGAATACGCGTCGCTTCGATATCACCGTTATCCAGCATGTTTGAACGCACAATCGTTTCCAGTTCCGGGGTGCCGCCAATCAACCAGAAGCCGTGCGGCTTTTCCGGCATCGCAAGCGTATGGAGATCACCGGCATGGCGGGTCGTTAGCCACTCCCTTTCCGTGCATGGCAAACCAAGCTGTCGCAGTTTTTCCGTTGCCTGCGCACCCTGAATTTCAAGCACGCCGCATGCATCCACGACACCGATGCGCAATGGATATCCCAATGTAAATTGCCGTAACCGGGCGACCGCGGGAACGGCATAGGCAGAGGGCGCGAGCAGGATGAGTTCATCGTCCTTTCCTTCAAGGATGTACAGCTCACTCACGGCTTTACCCCGCGGCGTGAGTACGCATGCATGGATGCCCCGTTTGCGAGTGAGATGACCCATATCCTGGGTGATTTGGCCTTGCAGATATTCCCGGACGCCCGATCCTGAAGCTTTAAGAACGCTCCAGTCTCGACGCCAGGCCATCGAATATCCTGATTTTTGCAGTTCAGAGGTTGCCGAAGAAAGACAGGGTATGGAGTATGTCATAGCGGCAGTATACTAACAACGGAGGCCGGGTATAGTTGGTGCCCTGTTCGATAATCCGTTGGAGGCAATACGAGTATGCCAGAAACCTCATCAGAGATACGCCATGTGCAAGATATGGATGCGCAAAAGTGTTTTCCGAATTCACACAAAATATATATCGAAGGGTTGCGATCTGATATTCGCGTGCCGATGCGTGAGGTTGCGCTGTCGCCGACGCGGACCTTCGCTGGCGAGGAGGAAAACGCCCCGGTGCTGGTTTACGATACCTCCGGGCCATACAGTGATCCCGACGTGCATATTGATTTGCGGAAAGGGTTGTCGCCGATTCGCGCTACATGGATTGAAGAACGTGGAGACACCGAAAAACTGGAAAATTTAAGTTCGGAATATGGGCGCGTACGGCGCACGGATCAGCGCCTGGACGCCCTGCGTTTTTCACACTTGCGTCAACCGCGCCGCGCTAAAGAAAATGCCAATGTCTCGCAGATGCATTATGCGCGCAAGGGTATCGTCACGTCAGAAATGGAATTTGTGGCAATTCGTGAGAATCAGCAGCGTGAACATCTGCGTGAAATCACCCGCCAACACCCGGGACAGGGATGGGGTGCGGTCATTCCGCGTATCATCACGCCGGAGTTTGTGCGTGATGAGATAGCGAAAGGGCGCGCCATTATCCCGGCCAACATCAATCATCCCGAACTGGAGCCGATGATTATCGGCCGCAATTTTCTCGTTAAAATTAACGGTAATATTGGCAATTCGGCGATCACCTCTTCCATTGAAGACGAGGTCGAAAAGATGGCGTGGGCGACCCACTGGGGTGCGGACACCATCATGGATTTGTCCACCGGCAAGAATATCCACGAAACGCGCGAGTGGATTATCAGAAACAGCGCCGTACCGATTGGAAGCGTGCCGATTTATCAGGCACTGGAAAAAGTGGATGGCGTGGCCGAGGAACTCACATGGGAAATGTTCCGCGACACCCTGATTGAGCAGGCTGAGCAGGGGGTGGATTACTTCACCATTCATGCCGGCGTATTGTTGCGTCATGTGCCGCTGACAGCCAAACGGCTGGTGGGTATCGTATCACGTGGCGGTTCGATTATGGCCAAGTGGTGTCTGGCCCATCATGAGGAAAATTTTCTTTATACGCATTTTGCGGACATTTGTGGCATTATGAAAGCTTATGATGTGTCTTTCTCGCTGGGCGACGGCTTGCGTCCCGGCGCTATTGCCGATGCCAACGACGAGGCTCAGTTCAGTGAATTGCGTGCACTGGGCGAGCTTACGAAAATTGCCTGGGAACATGATGTGCAAACCATGATCGAGGGACCGGGGCATGTGCCGATGCAGATGATTAAAGAGAATATGGATGAGGAACTCAGACACTGCTATGAAGCGCCGTTTTATACACTGGGTCCGCTGACGACCGACATCGCTCCGGGCTATGATCACATTACATCCGCCATTGGCGCCGCGCAGATTGGCTGGTATGGCTGTGCGATGCTTTGTTATGTCACCCCCAAGGAACACCTGGGGTTACCCGACAAGCAGGACGTCAAAGATGGCGTGATGGCCTATAAAATTGCCGCTCATGCCGCCGATCTGGCCAAGGGGCATCCGGGGGCGCAGCAACGTGATGACGCATTGTCCAAGGCGCGGTTTGAGTTTCGCTGGGAGGATCAGTTCAATCTGTCGCTCGATCCGGATACCGCGCGCGCCTATCATGATGAAACGTTACCCAAGGATAGCGCCAAGGTGGCGCATTTTTGCTCGATGTGCGGGCCGAAATTCTGTTCCATGAAGATCACGCAGGATGTACGTGATTATGCCAGGGAGCATGGTTTGGAAACGCGCGATGCGCTTGAGGCAGGCATGGCTGAACAGTCTGAACAATTTGTGGATCAAGGCAGCGAGATTTACCACAAAGCCTGATTTTGTGAGCGGAATTAAAACATAAGGAGATGCAATATGCTTACTTCCCGTGATATTATGAACCTTGATCCACCGCATTGCGACGTGGACACGCCGGTGAATGAGGTTATTTCGAAGCTGGCGAAGACGGATATCTCCGGTTTACTCGTCGTGGATGAAGAGCAGCGATTACAGGGAGTGATTACCGAATCTGACATGCTGGATCAACAGGCCAGATTGCATGTTCCCACAGCCATCGCTATCTTCGATATGGTAATTCCTTTGGGTGAAGGCCGTTTTGAGCGTGAACTGGCGCGTATGCAGGCGCTCACGGCAGGCGATCTGATGACCAGTCCTGTCCAGACTGTTGCGCCTGAGACCAGCCTGAATGACATTGCTGCCATGATGCATGACAGTGACATGCACTGCCTGCCCGTGGTTGATGGCGATACCATTGAAGGCGTGATCACCCAACATGAGGTGATCAAGGCGCTGGCGCAACGCCACCCCGTTAACGATTCGTAATCGCTTCATGCAAATTCGTTTGAACAACGAGGTGGAAACCCGCGCCTTTGCCGTTGATTTTGCCGAGTCGTTAAATTCGGGCGATTGCGTGGCGCTTTCCGGAGAACTGGGCGCGGGAAAGAGTGTGTTTGCGCGCGCATTGATGCGCGCCCTGGGCGTTACCGACGAAGCAATGCCGAGTCCGACTTTTTCGCTCATTCAGGAATATGCGGGGAATGGATGCAAGGTTGCGCATATGGACTGGTATCGGCTGGAATCGCCTGAAGAGATCGGGATGCTGGGGGTGCGGGAGTATTTTCAGCCGCCCTGGATTACCATCATCGAGTGGCCGGAGCGCGCCCCGATCCTGATGGCGGAGACAGCCATAAAAATACGGCTGGAAAACGTGGACGATTTTCCCGATGCTCGCCTGATCAGTTGGGCGGAATGACATACGAATTTTCTTTGGCCGGCAAGACATCGGGATACGGGAGAGCCCGTGATTCAATATCCGGGATCTGTCCCGCCTCGTGTGATGTACGGCCGGGTCTTGTCAATCGCTTTGCTGGCGATCGGGCTTAGCCCGGCGCCAGCGTGGGCCGGGCCGTCCACCCGGATCTATTCGGTAGATTTCGGTTGGCACACCGGATTGGTCGTGCCGAACAGGGTGGCGCCCGCGTTTCTTCGCAAGCGTTATCCGGGGGCGTGCTGGTTTGTATTCGGTTTTGGCAATCAGGCTTTTTATATGGCGCCGAATCCGACGATCGGTAATGCTGTTCATGCCATCCTTTCGCCGTCGCCGGCAGTGATTTATGTTGTGGCCACGGGGATGGCCGATCCCGGGCGCCGGTATGGGTCGAAGGCCACCGCCCTGTATCTGAATTCGTCACGGGTGGATCGCCTCGGGAGCTGGCTTGCCCGGCAGTTTGCCTACACGCCGGCGGGCAGAGCGCAGCCGCTGGGATCGGGCGCCACCGCTACCAGCGAGTTTTACAAGGCCTCGAACCGTTATGACGCCTTTTACACCTGCAATACCTGGGTCATCAGCGCCCTGGCAGCGGCCGGGCTTCCCGTCCACCCGGGCGGGGTCATCTTTGCGATCCAGGTTCGTCGCCAGGTGCATGCGCTTCCCAGGAAGCCGTTGCGAGCAAAGTCCCTGTGCGATCATTCCGGCGATTCATGAACCAGGCGCTTGCTCTCTGCTTGTTTGAGGCCTAGTCTTCGCCAATGTTGGGAGATGTTAAAAGTGAGCTGCGGCTCGCTTTTTTGTTTTTTTGGAGCAGGCTGAATTGATTACAGAGAAGATCCATGTATTGCTGACGCCTGTGACCCGGGAAATGGGCGTGGATGTGTTAAAGGTGAGCATCGGCGGCGGCGACCATCAGCAGTTGCTACGGGTGGTGATTGATCAGGCGGGCGGAGTTCCTTTTGAGAATCTTGAACGCATCAGCCGGGCATTGTCTCTCCAGCTTGACGCGGAGGATTTAATCCGGGGCCATTACCGTATGGAAGTGAGTTCGCCGGGGCTGAACTGGCCGCTTGTCAACGAAGCCGATTTCAATCGGCATGCCGGTGAAATGTTACAGGTATGTTTTGAAGACGGATCGCATCTCACGGGAGAGAATCTTGGCCCTTGTGATGGTGGCGTTCGTATTCGGGATGCACAGGGAAGCGAGCATGAGATTGCCGTGAGTGAAGAGGTCAGAATTGTGCGTACGGTTGAATGGAACCGTGCCAAAAAAAAGAAAAAACAGAGCAGGTGAGGATAGTTTGATGAATATTCAGATGTTACAGGTTGCACAAGCCGTGGCGCGCGAAAAAGGCGTTGAAGAGGATCTGGTGATTGAAGCCATGGAGCAGGCCATTAAAATAGCCGCCCGGCGCACCTATGGCGATAAGCATGTGGAAGCCAGAATTGACCGTGAAACAGGAGAAATGGGTCTGTATTCCGTACGTACGGTTGTGGAGGAAGTGGAAGATGAACTCAATGAGCTGACGCTTGAAGAGGGCAGGAAACTGGATGCGAATGCGGAAATCGGCACGGAGTTCAGGGAACCCCTTCCGCCTATCGATTTGGGACGTATTGCTGCTCAGACAGCCAAACAGGTGATCAACCAGAAGATCCGTGAAGCCGAACGGGATCGGGTGGTGGCCGAGTATGAACCTCGCGTGGGGGAATTGATTACCGGTATCGTCAAGCACGTTGAACGAGGGAATGTTTATGTCGATTTGGGACGTGGCGAGGCGGTGATGTACCGCGAGGACTTGCTGCCGCGCGAATCTTATCGTCAGGGAGATCGGATACGCGCTTATTTGCGTGAGGTTCGTAATCAGCCCAAAGGTCCGCTGGTGTTCATATCCCGTTCGGATGCGGGCATGGTGCAGCGTTTGTTTGAGCAGGAGGTTCCGGAAATTGCCGATGGACTGGTGACAATTCAGGCGATTGCCCGCGATCCGGGTTCACGTACCAAGATCGCCGTTATTTCGAACGATGCCGCGGTTGATCCCGTCGGTGCTTGCGTGGGCATGCGAGGTGCGCGCGTGCAGGCTGTCGTGAATGAATTGCATGGTGAGAAGATTGATATCATTGAGTGGACGCCGGATACGGTGACCTTTGTGGTGAATGCATTGGCCCCGGCCGAGATTGTTCGTGTGATGGTGGATGAGGAAAATAACACCATTGAGGTTGCCGTGGCTGAAGATCAACTCGCGATTGCGATTGGGCGCAGGGGGCAAAATGTCCGCCTGGCTTCCGAGCTGAGTGGCTGGAATATTGAAATCATGACTGCGGGCGAGGAGCGTGAGAAACGCGCTGCTGAAGTCGACACAGCCAGGTCCGCATTTGAGGAACTGCTTGATATCGATGAGAGTTTTTCCACATTACTTTGTAATGAAGGGTTTGTTTCTCTGGAAAATCTTGCTTACTGTTCCGTTGAGGAATTGACCGCTATTGATGCGCTGGATGAGGAAACCGCGCATGAATTACAAAATCGCGCACGCGATGTTTTGTTGCAACAGGCGCTTGGTAAAAACGAGCGGGCGGAGATTGAGGACAGCCTGAGGCAGTTGCCGGAGATGACGGATGTTCTGGCTGATCAGCTCGCGGCTCACGGTATCGGCAAGGCGGAAGCGCTGGCTGATGCCGCGGTGGATGATCTGGAAGGCGTGGAAGGCGTGTCCCGCGAGCAACTGGAGGCATTGATTCTTGCCGCCAGAGGGGCATGCGGCTGGTTTGACTGATCATGGAGGCGCGACGGCGTTGCACGAGTTGTCGGCAATCGCACGGAAAAAGTGATATGTTGCGGCTGGTATGCGATGAGGAAGGTCAGGTTTGGCCTGATGTGTTGCGGAAAGCCCCGGGTCGGGGTGCATATGTGTGCGGTGAATGTTTGCAACGCTTGCACGACAAACATTTACGCGCAGCATGGAAAGGCAGGGTATCCGGGACGGGGCAGGCGGATGAACTGCGCCGGCGTTTGGTGGTAGCGCTTTTGCATTTGTGTCGGCAATATGTTCGCCGCGGACGCGCGTGCATGAATATCGGACGTGATGCGGTGATGCATCGCATGTGGGGAAAGACTCCGATGCTGATTATGCTGGCAACGGATGCGGGTGAGGCGCTGAAGCGCCAGATAGGCAACGCCTGCGCCAGGCGTGAGAGCGCGGGATTGAAAACAGTTTGTAGTTCCTTCGGAGATTCAGCCCTTCTGGCCGGGTTTCTGGAAGTGGATAAATTGTCGGTGTTGGCAATGGATGATACGCGGGCAAGTAAAAAATGGCGGCAATACTGCCTGTGGTATGATCAGTTATTGATGAAGCCGCCACGATTGAATACGGAGTAAGTGACAGATGGTGAAAATGCGTATCCTTGATCTAGCCAGGGAATTGAATGTTGAATTTTCCGAATTACAGTTGGTTGCACGTAATTGTGGCGTGGCCGTTAGCGGCCCCACCAGTATGCTGACGGCGGAAGATCGCGAAAAAATATCCGGCGCGCTCCGGCAGGGTGGCCGGAAGGTCGCACCCGCCAAGCCCGGAAGCCGCACGCTGACGCTGAACAAACCGATTGTCGCGGGTCAGGGAAAAACGGGGCGGAAGACGGGTGGAAGGGGACGTACGGTTCAGGTTGAGGTCAGACGCAAGGCCTTGCGTACGGTAGTTTCACCTGGTTTGCCACAACGATCCGATGCTGTTTCCAGGCCTGCGGAATCGCCGGCTCAACGTGCCGCAAAAGCATTGGAAGCCAAGCGGGCAAGCGCCGCATCCGAAGGATCAGACGCGGACAAAAAGCGGACGGTAAACAGGTCACAACCTTCCAGATCACAGCCTTCCAGATCACAACCTTCCAGGTCACAACCTTCCAGGTCACAGCCTTCCAGGTCACAGCCTTCAGGCAGGCAACCCTCGACGAGAGGCGCTCGCACGGGTGGGCCACGCACGACTATTCGCCGGGGGCCGACGCCCGCCCAGATTGCGGCGGCCAAGGCGCCGAAGTCGTCCCTGAAAGATATTGAGGCAAGTATCAGAAGCGAACGGGCGGGGCGCAATAAACGTCCACAGCAGGGTGCAAAACCCGCTGCGCCAGCACCCGGAAGAGCGCCGTCCGTTGCCGTTGCTCCCGAAATTCCGGGGGCGCAGGCCGGAGGACAGCGGCGCAGACCTCAGGGGGCGCAGGGTTCCTTCAAGCGGCGGCGCTTGTCTCCGTCGGAGAAGGCGGCGCGGCGCGCCTATGCGGAGAAGCGTCATGAGGTGTTGACGGAGGAAGAGGAAGAGCGCATGGCGCGTCTGGCTCGTGGAGGCCGCCGCAGAACGACCATTACCAAGGATGATGCGGATTTCGTGGTGCGTGAGGTTGAGGTTCCTGAAACTATTATCGTATCTGAACTTGCAAGCCGTATGGCCATTAAGGGCGCGGATGTGCTTAGAACGCTTTCCGCCATGGGCGTTAGCACCATGGTGAATGAAAGCCTCGATGCGGATACGGCCATATTGATTGTCGAAGAATTTGGCCACAGGCCCAAGCGAATTAATGAAGCCGCTGTTGAAGACGTACTGATTGATGCGAAAGAGGATGATGAATCCCTGTTGCAGCCAAGGCCGCCAGTTGTGGTGGTGATGGGACATGTGGATCATGGCAAGACCTCGATCCTGGATGCGCTGCGCCAGGCCAACGTGACCGAGGGCGAGGCGGGGGGCATTACCCAGCATATTGGCGCTTACATGGTGAAGCTGGAAAGCGGGGATCGCGTTGTCTTCATTGATACCCCGGGTCATGAGGCATTCACGGGTTTGCGTGCGCGCGGAGCCCGGTTGACCGATGTGGCGGTACTGGTGGTTGCAGCGGATGATGGCGTTAAACCACAAACCGTGGAGGCCATTAATCATGCACGCGCCGCCCGGGTGCCAATCATCGTGGCCGTGAACAAGATGGATAAAGAGGACGCCGATCCGGAGATGGTTAAACGCCAGATGGCCGAGCATAACATCGTGTCCGAGGACTGGGGCGGCGATACCATCTTTGTCAACGTGTCGGCCAAGACCGGTGAAGGCCTTGATGATTTGATTGAAATGCTGGCATTGCAAACTGAAGTGCTTGAATTGAAAGCAAATTCGAATCTCCGTGGCCGCGGCGTGGTGATTGAATCGCGGCTGGATAAAGGTCGTGGTCCGGCGGCAACGGTGTTGGTGCAGAACGGAACCTTCAAAAAGGGCGATATTGTGGTGGTTGGTTCTGTCATGGGACATATTCGCGCTATTGAGGATGAGAATGGCGTGCAGCACCGTACCGCGGGCCCATCCATCCCGTTTGAATTACTGGGGCTGGAATCGGTGCCTGAAGCAGGACAGGAAATCGTGGTGGTCGAAAGCGAAAGACAGGCCCGTGAAATCATCAGTTACCGTAAGGATATGCAGCGGCAAAACAGCGCCAGACAAGAGCAACAGGTCAGCATGGAGGATTTGTTCGCGGCAGCTCAGGGTGATAAGACCAGGGAAGTCAATGTGCTGATCAAGGGCGATGTCACCGGATCGGTTGAGGCCATGGCGGAATCCCTGGCCCTGGCCGGAACCGATGAGGTTCGGGTGAATGTCGTACACAGGGCTATTGGCGGTATTACCGAATCGGATGTCATGCTGGCTTCGGCATCGAATGCCATTATTGTCGGTTTCAATGTCCGGCCTGAGGCCAAGGCCAGGAAACTGGCCGGGGCAGAAGGTGTGGATGTGCGCTTTTACAAGGTCATCTATGATGCCATCGATGACATGAAAGCAGCGATGGCCGGCGTTCTGGCGCCGAAGGAAAGGGAAAAAGTGATCGGCAGCGCCGAAGTGCGCGAGGTGTTCCAGGTGCCGAAAGCCGGTGCTGTTGCCGGTTGTTATGTCAATGACGGTTTTGTCACCCGCGACGCCCATGTTCGCGTATTGCGTGAAGGCATACTGATTTATGACGGGAAACTGGCTTCACTCAGGCGTTTCAAGGATAATGTCAAGGAAGTGAAGAACGGGTATGAATGTGGTATCGGCATTGAAAAGTTTAATGATGTCAAAGCCGGAGACAGTTTCGAGTTTTACGTCATTGAGGAAGTTGCGGCTACGCTATAGCCATGTCCCGATTGAATATACGCCCTGCGCAGGCGCGCCTGTATGCCGATATCAAACGCCTGCTTTCCACGCTTATGCAACGGGATATTGCCGATCCTCGTCTTTTTGGCATGTGCATCACGTGGGTCGAGCCTACGCATGGCGGCCAGTCAGTGCGTGTCTGGGTCCATAAGCCCGATGAAGGCGCCAGGGATGTATGCATTGATCGTTTGAACCATCTTGCGGCGTATTTTTCCCACGAATTGCGCCGAGCCATGCCGAAACGGCGTTTGCCAAAACTGCTGTTCTGCTGGGATCAATCCATAGAAGAGGGCGGCGATATGATTCGTTTGTTGCATTCGCTGGAAGAGAAATCGGGATGACGGATTGGGATCAGGCCCGTGAAGCGATTCGCGTGGCGCGCGGTATTGTGCTGACGACCCATTGCAGCCCTGATGGGGATGGCATTGGTTCCCAGCTTGCCCTGTATCATGCGTTCAGGGATGCGGGCAGAAACGTCTACATGCACAATCGCGATGGCGTTCCCCGTATTTACCGCTTTCTTCCGGGATCGGATGCCGTGAGTGAAGGTGAGGCTTTCGGGTGCGGCGAAGTGGACCTCATCATCAGTCTGGATGCCGGATCGAGATCGCGTTTGGGCTTTAATGATACTTTTTTTGAAGGACGGACATTGCTCAACATCGATCACCATGTCAGCAACGACAGCTTTGGCGATGTCAATTTACTGGAAGTGGCGGCTTGCTCAACCGGCGCTATTGTTTTTGAACTCATTGAACGCTTTGGACTACGGTTGACCCCCGCCGCCGCCAGTGCGATCTATGTTACAGTCCTGACGGATACCTCGAGTTTTCGTAATGCGGCCACGACAGCGGACGTCTTTGATCTGGCCGCCAGGCTGGTTCGCGCCGGAGCGCGACCATGCCCGGTTGCCCGTGAAATTTATGAAAGCCATAGCAGGGAAATGATCAACCTTTTACTGACCTGTCTGGGAACGCTTGATTTGCGCGATGGCGAGCGATCCGCATGGTTACATGTCAATGCCGCCATGTATGACAACACAGGCGGCGATGCGCAGGACACCGAAGGTTTCATCGAATATGGGCGCTCGCTCCAGGGCGTCGAAATCACCGTGTTTATCCGGCCGGAGATTTTTGCGGGCAAGCTTGCAGGCTGGAAGGTTGCGTTCCGGGGCAGGGATAATGCCGATGTGGGGGCGCTGGCCGTATCTTTGGGCGGTGGCGGTCATCGTCATGCCGCGGGCTGCACCATGCATGGAAGCTTTGAGGAAGTGCAACACAAGGTTCGGCACGCAGTCAGTTCGCTGTTGGCGAGTCATCACTGATTTCGGGCATTATTTTTCTGGATAAACCGCGAGGTTGGACATCGCGTAAGGCCGTCAATGAAATAATCCGCCTGTTGACGCAACGAGGGGAAAAACGCATCAGGGCCGGTCATGCGGGTACGCTTGATCCGCTGGCGACGGGAATGCTGCCGATCTTGCTCGGAGAAGCCACGCGTTTCTCCGCTGTGGGGCTGGATGCAGACAAAACCTACGAAGTGGCGATGGATTTAAGCTGTCAGACGGATACGCTGGATGCGGAAGGCGGGATTACCGCACGTTTTGATATAGAGATCCAGCAGGAAGACGTGGAAGGCATTCTCCCGCACTTTATCGGGAAGCTGGAGCAGACGCCGCCCGCCTATTCAGCGATTCACGTGAATGGCCGGCGCGCCCACGAGATTGCGCGCAAGGGAGGCAAGGTGGTTCTTGCGGCGCGTCCGATTAAGATCCACACGCTCAAACTGATTGATTTTTCTCCTCCCGTGGCGACGTTGCATGTGTGTTGCTCGAAAGGAACCTATATCCGGTCCCTGACACGGGATATTGGCGTCCGCCTGGGCGTGGGAGGCTGTGTTGCGGCGCTGCGACGCTTATCCACGGGCGGTTGGCCGAAGACTGCGATGCTCTCTTTTGATGAAGTGGCCCAACAGCGTGAGGCGTGCGTTTTTCCTTTGCAACAGTGGTTGCGGCATCTGCCGAAAATACTGTTGCAGAAGGCGGAAGCACGGCGTTTTGTACAGGGGCAACGGATTCAGATGGATCACGGGACACAAGGCGAGGTTACCATTTTTTTTGAGGATCTGTTGTTGGGAACCGGACTGATGGCGCCGGGCATGTACCGGATGGTGTTGCATCCGAAGAAAGGAATCCCCTCAGCGCAACGGAGGCTGCTGGCATGAAATCGGTTATTATCGTCCTGTTGCTGATTCCATTCGCCGTCAGTGTCGCATATTTGCTCACACACCCCATGCCATCGCATGATCCGGCAGCGCTTGAGGCGGCATTCAGCGGTAAGCCGCCACCCCGGGAAAAAGAGATTAAGGCAAAAAAGGTCTGGAGAACGGGACTGTTCGGGAAAGCGCCGCAAGCCGGCGATGCAGGTATCCCGGAGGGTAACCATATCAGGGTGGAAACGAATCTCGGTTCGTTTACGTTTGAACTGTTTCCAAAGGAAGCTCCGAACACCGTCGCCAATTTCAAGGCTCTGGCAGGTAAGGGATTTTATGACGGATTAACTTTTTATCGCGTTATTTCCGGCTTTGCTGCGCAGGGCGGCGATCCCGAAGGCAATGGCGCGGGAGGTCCCGGCTATCACATCAGGGCGGAGACCAACCGTCACAGGCATGTGACCGGGACGGTGGCCATGGCCCGTTCATCCGGTTCGGATTCGGCCGGCAGCCGATTTTATATCTGCTACGGTGCACATCCGCATCTGGACGGACATGACACGGTGTTCGGCCGGATCACCGGGGGGCAGGATGTGGTGGATCGGATTACCAGGGGAACGGTGATGGAAAAGGTGAGCGTACTGCCCTGAGAAAATCTCCTTGCGATTGACCCATGTAGTCCATGGGCAGGGCTAACCGCCCACTTCCCTTGTATTGGCCTCAATCTCGGATCGGATGCGTTCAAGCAGCTTGTCGCGGGGCGTGGCGGTGACCTCTTCGGGTGGAATACAGGGCAGAAAACGGATACGAATGGTGCCCGGATATTTGATGAAGCTGCGTTTCGGCCAACAGACGCCGGCGTTGTGCGCCATCGGCAGAATGCCGACCGCGGCCTGTCTGGCCAACATAATGCCGCTGGCCTGGTAATGCCCGCTTGCGCCTGGTCTGACGCGCTCCCCCTCAGGAAAAATGACGACCCAGCGACCCTGCCGGAGAAAGTATTTTCCCTGTATCAACACATGCTTCAGCGCTTTCAGGGGACGATCGTGGCGAACGGAAATACAGTGCAGCGCCCACAGGACCAGGCCGAATATCGGGATAAAGTACAGGCTATATTTCAGCACCTCCGTGAAGGGGGGAATCAGGATGGGCATCGCGATGGTTTCGAAGGCGGACTGATGTTTGGCCATGACCACACAGGGGGTATCCGGCAAATGCTCACGCCCTTCGACCACCAGTCTGATCCCGCAAATGATGCGGGCGAGCCCCAGAATAGTGGCGCTCCAGGCCCTGGCCCAAAACCATGCAGCGGTAAAGCCGAAGGGCCTGCTTGCAATCAGCAGGATGGAAAAAACAGGCGTTAGCAGAAAAAGGCACAGGTTGAACAGGGTGGAACGCAGAATCAGCATGGTGTTTTCTTTCGTGTGCGAATCATGATATTGCGGATGACATAGGTGCCGGGTGGAATCCTGATTCCATTCACCCGTCTACAGCGAAATCTCGCCAATCCAAATTTCGCCAATCCTGTTTGTCCCGGATTCTGCGCCCGTTCAGAGATGGCACTGTCACTCTTTGCCCCGCAAGGAGTGGCAGCTATGGCAATGACGATAACGCGTTGCAGACTATGGCGCAGACCTTGTCCACGACGTGGATCGGGTATGTCGGAAAAGAAGTCTGGCAATGCTCGCATGTATTCGGGTGAGTATACTTTTTGCTCTCCCATATCGGAAGTTTTTTCGAAGAGTTTTTTTCGAAGATAATGGTGCTGCTGCACAAGCGCCTTAAAGTCCGGGCATTCGTGTTGCTCTACCCTGCGGATGGATATGGCGATGAAGTGGCTTTTTTATTTCCCACATACCGCCAAAAAGCGGCTTAAATTTCTTCGGTATTGTCCGCCTGTAATAATAACAGTAGTTTGCCGCTCTATGCATCAACGGGTAATTATAATTATTGGTGGAGCCAGGCGGGATCGAACCGCCGACCTCTACAATGCCATTGTAGCGC
>CAYOUW010000027.1:0-19961 GCA_964407235.1 uncultured Zetaproteobacteria bacterium
GCCCGGATTTATGAATGCGCCATCCGCATATATTGATCCTTATGTCGAATATCCAAAGACCCTATTACAGTAATCTCGCTTCGATGCGCTACGCGCTGGTTGCTCTGATTGCATGCTATACCTCCGCTTTGTTGCTGATACGAAGGATGGCGCCTTTATATTGCAGCGGTAGATGAGGTCGCTTTGACGCTTACCACACAGGGGACTTGCATCCCATAAGTTCACGCCCGCGACGGGCGTACACAAGGCAAATTTGCGCGGACGCCAAAAAGCGCCGCTTCGCTATGCTTTTTAGCGCCGGTGATTTGCGTCGTTCCCGCCGCTTCGCGCCGAAACGAGAAGCTCGACCCGACTGCGCGCGACAGATGTCCGCAAGTTTCACTTGCTACCATCTACTGTGCTCGCGGGTCAGCACCGAGATTAGCGGCAAAAATTCAAAATTTGCCATATGAGTAATTTAAGCATATATTTTACTCATGCAAGATTTTGAATATGACGACAAAAAAAGTACGTTTAATCTGGAAAAACATGGTATTGATTTTGTTGCAGCTCAGGAACTTTGGATTGATCCTGAACTTGTTGAGGTACAAGCAAGATCAGAAGATGAACCACGCTTTTTAGTCATTGGTCGGATCGCTAACAGATACTGGTCAGCGGTCATAACATATCGTGGTCATACCATTAGAATAATCTCGGCCAGGCGGTCCCGTGAAAGAGAGGTGGCACTTTATGAAAGCTAGAAACTTTGATAAGAAATTTGATGATAATAAACAAGATGTTATTAATGATCTTGATTTGTCTACTATCAAACGTCCAAATCAAAAACAGAAACGAATTAATGTTGACTTCCCTTCTTGGGTAGTTGATTCCCTGGATAGGGAGGCGGGTCGCATTGGTGTAACTCGTCAATCAATAATTAAGCTATGGTTGGTTGAGCGGCTTGAAGAAAAAGTTGTTAAAAAATAGCGTCCCCTTTTTCTATAGGGTAGATTACGGGGTTGAAAAAAATCAATGGGGATCAAGGAGGGCCTTGCGACCGTCAGGTCGGACCAGAATCGTTACCATTTTTTAAAGATGTAAAACCCCCAGCAAAAGAGGGTGTTCATAACATGGGGATAGGATTAGTGTTCACTCATGAGCGATACGCAGGAACGCGTGGATAGCCGGTTGCTGATCCGCCTTGTCGAGCAATCCATTCCGCAGTCAGAGGTGGATGCCCGCCTGTTTTCGGGGGATGATCACTTTGAAATGCGCGTGATTTCTCCACTATTCGTCGGAAAATCAAAAGTAGCGCAGCATCAGATGGTCTATCAGGCGCTGGGCGATCATATGCGGGGCCGCGTTCACGCGCTAAAATTGAAGACATATACGCCGGAGCAATGGCGACAGACAGCGAACAAGGAGTAAGCATCAATGGATTCCATACAGAAGGATATCGGCAAGCTGGTTCATGAACACGATGTGGTCCTGTTTATGAAGGGTACGCCACAGTTTCCGCAATGTGGCTTCTCGCAGCGCGTGACGGCGATATTGGAGGAAGCGGGCGCGCCTTATGCGGCGATTAACGTCTTGCTGGACGATACCATACGCGAAGGCGTCAAGGCTTATGCGAACTGGCCGACCGTTCCGCAGCTCTATGTGAAGGGAGAATTTATTGGCGGATGCGATATTGTGTCCGAGATGTATGAGTCCGGGGATCTGGAGACATTGCTGGCGCCATTCAGGCCGGATGGCACTCCGAATATCGACCATTAGCCTGCATTATTCATGAATCGCCGTGATGATTGCGCCGGGCCTCTGTTCGCAACGGATTCTAGGGAAGGAGACCGTAGCCATGCCTACGGACGACCGATCAGGTGAATTGCGCTTGCGCAAGAGGGTATCCCCTGGGGAACGAGGAATTCGTTGCGGACAAAGGAACAAGCAAGGGCGCGGCAGTATTGATGAATTCAGGAGTCGCATCGTCATTGGCGCTTGTACCCTGAGGCTTGCTGGGCTATAAACCTGATGACAATGGATCTTTTTTGTAATCAACACCCGGTTGTGGTGGTTTCTCAGTTCCTGACGATATTCGGGAATGTCCATGCAGACTAAGCTGACGCAAAAGCTGGGCCAACGCCTTGCCCTTACGCCCCAACTGACCCAGAGCCTTAAGGTACTGGCCATGAACGCCATGGATCTGGACGCTTATATTGAAGAATGCATCGAATCCAACCCTTTACTGGAAAAAGACGAAAGTTCATCCGATATGCCACAGCCGGAACAGGGTGCGTCCGGACAGAACAAGGAACAGGAAACAGATTGGCGCGAGAGTGGAGATAATCGCTGGGAAACGATGTATACGGCTTCAGCAGGGAGTGACGGCGTGGACATGCGCGATCAGCAATGGCAGGAACAGCAAACCGTGGGCCAGTCACTGCATGAACAGATCAACCGCCAACCCATGGAAGAGGAGAGCCGTGCCATCGCCCACGCTCTCATCGATTCGATGGATGATGAAGGCTATTTCACTACAAATTCCGATGAACTCGCAACGTCACTGCATTGTGATGCCGCAACCCTTGAGAAGGTGCTGGTGGATATCGTGCAACAACTTGAGCCCGCCGGTATCGGCGCACGTGATTTGATCGAATGTCTGTTACTCCAACTGGACGGTGACAGTGATTGCGATACGCTGGCCCGGCGTTTATTGCTGCACTTCCCTGATCAGTTGTTTGAGGCGGATGGCGTGCTGGCCGGGCTGGCAGGTTGCGACATTGAGGCGTTGACTCACGCCCGCGGGCGTCTTCGGCGACTGGACCCCTTTCCTGGCCATGGCCTGCATGGACAGGACAATATCTATATACGCCCCGAGGTTATATTCCGCCGTAGCGCTGAAGGCGGCATTACCATCGAAGTGCCGGGCTATTCATGGCAGGGGTTGTGCTTAAGCGAGCAATGGAAGCACCAGCAGTGGAAAGGATCGGAACGTGATTTTATGGACACGGCAACCCGCGAAGCCAAATGGCTTCTGTACGCTCTGGAACAACGCGGCGCAACCTTATATAAGGTTGCGCATTGCCTGGCACGCTGGCAGCGGGCATTCCTGGAGTATGGTCTGCTGGGTCTGAAGCCGCTTACCTTGCAGGATGTGGCGGAGGAAGTCGGGTTGCACGAATCCACCATTTCACGTGTCACCAACGGCAAATATGCCGAAACGCCTCTGGGGCTCATCGAAATGCGGAGATTCTTTTCGGCGGGCTTGCCGACCCGCGGCGGCGGCGTGATTTCAGTGTATCGCGTGCAGCAGCGCGTCAGGGCGCTGATTGATTCCGAACCGTCCGGCAGGCCGATTTCGGATCAGGCTATATCGGACCGCTTACAGGCTGAGGGCATTGAAATAGCTCGCCGAACCGTAGCAAAATATCGGGAAACACTGGGTCTTCCGCCCAGCAGCCGACGAAGAAGGCTGACCCAACAGCAGTATCAACATACAAGGAGGTAGTTTATGCAAGTATCCATGACCGGAAGACATGTCGAGCTGACGGACCCATTGAAGCAGTATGTGCGGGAAAAATTGCAACATCTCAAACACTCATTCGATCAGGTGGTGGACGTGCATGTCGTTCTGAGTGTGGAAAAGTTCCGCCAGCGTTGTGAAATATCCATTCAGGCCAACCGGTTAAATATTCACGGCAGCCATGAAACCGAGGATATGTACGCATCCATTGATGGCGTGGTGGATAAACTGAACCGGCAACTCAAACGTTATCGTGCCAAGATGCGCAAACATCAGGCATCGCCTGAAAATGATTCCCCGGCCATTCAGGTTTCACACCACATTATCGCGACGTCCAGCGACGAAGGTGAATTGGCGGCTGACCAGGCGCCGGAAGTACTGGAAATGACGCGCATGGCGGCGAAGCCGATGAGCGTGGATGAGGCGGTGATGCAACTGGAGTTGTCGGATGCGCAACCCGTGTTTATATTCACCAATCAGGATACCAATAGCATGAATGTACTGTATCGCAGGGGCGATGGACGACTGAGCTGGATTGAGCCCGAACAGGCATGAATGCCGAGAGGTAGGGAATTGATAGAGCAGATCACGAGCTTGATTCCGGCGGATACAATACTGCTGGATTCCAAAACGGGCAGTAAAAGTGCGATCATTGCGGAGATCATCGGGCTTTTGCCGTCTATTGATCCGGATCAGGCCATGGCGGTGGTGATGGATCGGGAAAAACTTGGCAGCACCGGAATTGGGCACGGCATTGCGATTCCCCATGGCAGGTTGCCCGATCTTGATGCGCCCGTGGCAGCGCTGGCCCGGCATATTAAGGGTGTCGAGTTCGATGCCATTGACGGTCAGCCCGTGCATATTGTGGTCGTGCTGCTTGCACCGGTGAATGAGGATCGTTCCCATCTTGAAATGCTGGCAAGTTTTGCGCGGACGCTTCAGCAGGCGTCCGTTCGTCAGGCGATTATGCAGGCGGATTCGGCGGAATCCGTGTCCGCCCTGTTTCCGGTCTCCGCGAGACAAACTGTATGAAACAGGATTTCGGGCGTATCTCTATTGCCGAGTTGCTGGCCGAACGCGGCGAGTCAATGCATATGCACCTCGTCAATGAAGACGCGGATGTAAACCGTTATCTGGATCGACCGCGGGTACAGAAGCCCTCGTTCGCTTTATGCGGCTTTCTTGAGGGTCTCAATCCGCACCTGTTGCATGTCATCGGAAATACAGGCATGCATTATCTGGACGTTCAAACAGATGATCAACGCAGTGAAGCGGTCAACGCCATGTTCGACCTTAACCTGACGGCGATTGTCATCACATGCGGACAGACGCCGCCGGAGGAACTGGCGCAGGCAGCCCGGCGAACCAGAACGCCGCTGCTGATGACCGACATGGAGACATCAGCCTTCATGACGGACATGATGTTTTATCTGACACGCAGGCTGGCGCCGCGCATGTATCAACATGGCGTGTATGTGGATGTATTTGGCCTTGGCGTCCTGATTACCGGGGCGAGCGGGATTGGCAAAAGCGAGATTGCCCTGGAACTCATTACCCGGGGCCACCGGTTTATCGCCGATGACATGGTAGAGCTTTCGCGTCCAGGCCCGGATGTGCTGGTCGGCAAGAGTCCCGATGCGCTGCGTTACCATATGGAGATCCGTGGTCTTGGCATCCTCAATATCCGCGATCTGTTTGGGGCCGCGGCATTGACTGATACCAAACGCGTAGGTCTGGTGGTGGAAGCCGTGCCATGGGAAAGTCTTTCGGGCGAGGAGCGCGTACTTACCGAGGAACGTACCATTGAAATGCATGGTGTGCAGGTTGCCAAAGTGATTATCCCCATTCGGCCAGGCCGATCGCTGGCGGTGTTGGTGGAGATGGCGGCCCGTAATCATCTCCTTAAACAGCGGGGCGTGGATAGCGGCAAGGAGTTTGCCCATGCTTTGCAGGAGCGCATCCAGCAGAGGCAAGCGTAAGCAATAAAATGTATATCCGAAGGTTGTTCCAGGCATGATTGGCATGGTCATCGTGGCGCATGAGAAAATCGGCGAGGCCATGCTGGGCGCGGTCGAACATATTCTGGGACCGCAGGCGCTGACAGCGGCGTTGAGTATTGGCGCGGATGCCGACATTCAGTCTGATCTCAGCGAAGGGCAGGATCGTTTGCATGCCTTGATCGAGCGCTGCGATACCGGAGATGGCGTGTTGCTGTTCGCGGATATGTTTGGTGGCACCCCCTGCAACCTTGCGCTCTCCTGCATTCAGGAAGGAAAAGTAGAAGTAGCGTCCGGTTTTAATCTTCCCATGCTGATTAAGGCGGCCACGTTGCGACGAACGATCACGGACTTACGGTTGCTGGCGCAGCAAGCCAGAGACGCAGGCCGCTATCATATGCATCTGGCTTCAGAACTGATGGAGAAAAGGCAGCCCAATGCCTGAGCAGACGATCACGATTCAGAACAAGCTCGGCCTGCATGCCAGAGCCTCCGCTCGCCTGGCGGTAACCGCCAGCGCCTATAATTGTGATGTGTTTATCTCCAGGGATGGCGTGGAAGTCAACGGCAAAAGTATCATGGGCATCATGATGCTGGCCGCGGGCAAGGGCTCGCAGATTACCATCCGCGCCGATGGGGATCAGGAAAGTGCCGCACTGACGGCGATTGTGCAACTGGTAAACGAACGGTTCGGAGAAGCCGAGTGAATTGCCGGGAACCGCGGCGCGGAACAGCCGTGGCCGCCAGTCCGGGAATTGCCATCGGGCTGGTACGGAAAATCAGCCGGGGACGAACGCCCATTCCGGAGAAAGAAATTGACGCCGGCGATATTCAGACTGAAATCGCACGTCTGGAACAGGCCGTCGCCGATTCCGTCGCGGACCTTGATGCGGAGCGTTCGCACCTGCTGGCCCTGGAGAGCCAGGAACCGTTGCATATTCTTGATGCCCAACGCCTGATGCTGACCGACCCTGATCTGTCGCGCAAAGTGATGGATATGATTCGCGAGAAAAAAATGAATGCCGAATGGGCGTTGCACCGGCACATGAGTGCGATTATCGAAATTTTTGAGCATATCGAGGATGATTATCTGCGCGCAAGGAAGATTGACATCGAGCAGGTTGGCATGCGTATTCTGCACCATCTTACAGGGAAAAAAGAAAAACAGGTTCCGATCCTGACCGATGGCGAGAAAGTGATCCTTGTCAGTGATGACTTTGCGCCATTGGAAATCATACGGTTCTGGCGGGAAGGCGTCGCCGGATTTATCGCCGGGCAGGGGGGGACGAATGCTCACAGTATGATTATTGCCCGCGGTTTGGGCATGCCTGCATTGATGGGCGCGGAAGGCGCCATCAACCAGCTTGAGGATGGCGTTCCCGTCATCCTGGACGGGGAACAGAGAATATGGATTTCCAGACCGGACAGTGGGATTTTGCGCGAATACCGGCGATTTACACAAGCCATGGACCTGGTTCACGAGGGTCTGAAAGCCTATGCCAAACAGCCTTCCGTGAGCGCCGACGGACATGTACTCAAGCTGATGGCAAACCTGGAAGTGAATGACGAAGTGCCGCTGGCGCGTGAAATAGGCGTGGATGGCGTGGGTCTGTACCGGACCGAGTTTCTGCTTTACAACGTGGATCGACTGCCCGGAGAGAAAGAACAGTGCCGGCATTATACGAGCGTGCTGCATGGCATGGAGGGGTTGCCGGTCGTCTTCAGACTGATGGATATCGGGGGTGAAAAATCCACATTTTTTGAGCATCTCGTCGGCCATGGCGCGTATCGTATGAACCCCTCTCTCGGCTTGCGCGGCATCCGGATCTTGCTGCGGCATCCCGATATCTTGAAGGTTCAACTCACGGCCTTGCTGCGATCCGCGGATGAAGGCGAAATACAGATTCTGATTCCTATGGTGACGCATCCGGATGAAATCATACAGGTTCGGGATATACTGGATGGATGCGCACGAGAACTTGGCGTCAAAAGCCGGATTCCCGTAGGTGCGATGATTGAGGTTCCGGCCGCCGTGATGATTGCCGATGAACTGGCCAAAGTAAGCGATTTCTTCTCGATCGGAACCAACGACCTGATCCAGTACGCACTGGCCGCGGATCGTGCGGATGACGAGGTAGCGTATTTGTATGATGCATCGCATCCCGCGGTGGAAAGCCTGTTGCGTCTCACGGTTCGAGCCGCGAAAATGGCCGGAATCCCGGTGACGATATGTGGAGAAATGGCCGCCGATGCCGAATGGACGGAACGGCTGATGAATATGGGATTGGATGCCCTTTCCATGAGCCTCAATCATATTCTTCCCGTGCGTAAGCACCTGGGGCGTCTGCACTATCATCCCGAGGTTTTGCGCTGAAGGCATTCGCCGTTTACTATCCTGCATCTTAAGGTTAACTACGGGAGGATGGCTGTGCGATACGACTGGACTGTAGATGAAATCGAAGTGCTGTTTGCGCTGCCATTTAATGATCTGATGTTTCGGGCGCAAGCTTCGCATCGGGCGCATTTTGATGCCAATGAGGTGCAGTTATCCACGTTGCTTTCAATTAAGACCGGAGGCTGCCCCGAGGACTGCAAGTATTGTCCGCAGTCGGCCCGCTACGACACCCGTGTCGAATCCGAACTGCTGATGAAAAAAGACGAGGTGATCAAAGCCGCCCGGGCCGCCCGGGAAAAAGGCGCTTCGCGCTTCTGTATGGGTGCGGCATGGCGTGAACCGAAAGATCGTGCGTTTGAACTGGTTCTGGACATGATCCGCGAGGTCAAGGCGATGGATATGGAGGCTTGCGCCACGCTGGGTATGCTCACGCCCGAACAGGCGGCCAGCCTCAAGGAGGCCGGACTGGACTACTACAATCACAACCTTGATACCGATCCCGAGTACTATAAAGAGATTATTTCCACCCGCAGCTATCAGGATCGTCTGGATACCTTAAAAAATGTCCGGGCCGAAGGCATGAGCATTTGCTGTGGCGGCATTGTCGGCATGGGCGAGACACGCCGTCACCGGGCAGGCTTCGTGGCCCAACTGGCGCGTATGAAGCCGCATCCGGAGAGCGTTCCGATCAATAAGCTGGTCAAGGTGGAAGGCACGCCGCTAGCCGGAAATGAGCAGTTTGCCGATGATCTGGATCACTTTGAATTCATCCGCACGATCGCCGTTTCACGTATTACCATGCCCGGTAGCCATGTTCGCCTTTCGGCTGGCCGCGAGACAATGAGCGAGGAGATGCAGGCGCTGTGTTTCCTGGCGGGCGCCAATTCAATTTTTTATGGAGAAAAGTTACTCACCACCGGCAACAAGGATGCCAAAAACGATCAGGCGCTGTTTGCAAAACTCGGTATCCGCCCGGAAGAAATGCCAGTTCCGTCCTCCCGCCGCATGGCGAATGCTTAAAAATGAGGATGCCGGGCGTAACTGTCGGGTTGGCATGGCGTTTCGACCCATCATGACGGTTCCCGGGTTACAAATACGCCGGATCATGCTTACAGTACGGCAACATTCATGAAGAGGCTCTGAATAATACGGATTAATGGCGACCCTCCTGAACTCGATGCGTGACTGTCCTGACAGAGGGATCCACTATAGGGAGAAATTCTAAATGATGAAAATACTGCTACTTATATTTGCGATCAGCACCTTAATTTCTACGCCGTCTTTTGCAGGCGAGCATGAGCAGAAGCACTTTAGTCACCACGGGCAAACAGGCCCGGCGAACTGGGGCGATTTCAGCGAGATTTGCGCAAAAGGCAAGGCGCAATCACCCATCAATATTGTCACGTCGAGTGTTATTCGTTCCCGTTTGGCACCCATTGAATTTCATTACAATCATACTCATGCTAAAGAAATCGACACAGGCCACTCCATCCGGATCAATATTCCGAAAGGATCCTATGTCATTGTTGATGGCGAACGCTTTGACCTCTTGCAATTCCATTTTCATACCCCCTCCGAAACGCAAATCAATGGTAAGAACCTGGATATGGTTGCACACTTCGTTCATAAGAGCGCGAGCGGTTCTTTGGCTGTGATCGCCGTATTATTCAAAGAAGGTAAAAATAATATCGCATTAAAGGATATCTGGAGAAACATGCCTATGCGTGAAGGGGAAGAAAAATTATTGAATCATCTTGAAATCAGGGATATTTTTCCTGAAAACAAGTCCTATTATTACTTCATGGGTTCTTTGACCACCCCGCCATGCACTGAAAATGTCAGGTGGTATGTAATGCAATCCCCCCTGACCGTTGGTGATCAACAATTGAAAAAGATCAACAGGATTCACATGCTAAATAATCGTCCGATTCAGTCCTTGAATGGCCGAGTCGTCCAGGGAAGCTAGATGACACCATAATGTGTTATTTTTTTGCCAACGGATAAAGTGCAAGGATTTTATGGGCGGCGAATTCATTATTCTATCCTGGTCATCGCTGTATTATGTCAGCGAATGGCTGATAAGACTGGTCATGCTGAGCCTTGTGATCGATCGTCACCCGCCACGTGTGGCGATGACCTGGCTGCTGGTCATCTTTTTCCTGCCCTGGCCGGGGCTGTTGCTGTATCTGTTCATTGGCGAGAACCGCTTGCCGCGCCGCCGATTGGCAAAACGCAAGGCGCTACTGACAAGGCTGGAAGGCATGCACACGCGGTACATGCCCCACAGAGAAAACGTAGCCTCAATGGTGGGCCGGAAATCTCTGCCGACGGCCATACTGGCTGAACGGCTGGGCTATATGCCCATTCTGTCCGGGAACAAAGCAACATTGCTGGCCGACACTGGCACGGTGATTGACCTGCTGGTCGAGGATATCGATGCCGCACAACATCATGTGCATCTTCTGGTTTATATCTTTGCCGTGGATCTGACGGGACAACGTATCATGGCAGCGCTTGAACGTGCGGCGTCGCGAGGCGTCAAGTGCCGGTTGCTGGCGGATGCACAGGGTTCCAGGCAATTTTTAAAAAAGATGTCACAGCGGCTGATCAAGGCGGGAATTAAACTATACCCGGCGTTGCCGGTCAGTCTATTACGCGCCTGGGTTTCGCGCATTGACCTGCGCAATCATCGTAAAATTGTCGTTATCGACGGCCGAATCGCCTATACAGGATCCCAAAATATCGTCGACGCCAGTTATGGGCACCGAAATTTGCAATGGCACGACCTGATGGTGCGTTTAACCGGCCCGGTGGTATCCGAATTGCAGGCCGTGTTTGCGGGCGACTGGTTTGCGGAAAGTGACGAACTTCTGGATGGATCGGATATATTTTCTGACGGCAACATCCCTGTTGAAGGCGGTGTCGCCGTACAAACCATGCCCAGTGGTCCGTTATTTCCCGTAGAGAATTATCAACGTCTGGCGGTCGCTGCATTGTACGCCGCGCGACGTAAGGTCATAATCACGACACCCTATTTCGTACCGGACGAAGTCTTTCTGGAAGCCATGGAAACTGTAGCGCTCCAGGGCGTCGTGGTCGAATTGATTGTACCGTTGAATTCCGATCATCTACTGGTGGGTAATGCAGCTCGGGGTTATTACGAGCGGCTGTTAAAAAATGGCGTCACTATCTATCTGTTTAACAAAGGGTTATTGCACGCAAAGAGCATGACAATTGATGATTCGCTGGCCTTCCTGGGTTCGAGTAACTTCGATATCCGCTCGTTTGAGCTCAATTTCGAAATCAATATGATTATTTATGATGCCGGGTTTACCAAGTCATTGCATCAGCAACAGGACTGGTATCGTGCATGTTCACAGCGGTTGGTTCTGGCGCAATGGCAACAGCGCCCCCGCTATCAGAAAGTTATGCAGAATATTACAAAATTATTGAGTCCGCTGCTTTAACCCCCTCCCCCTGGTCTGTCTGCGTACGGGACATGCACGGACCGGCGGCATTGACCGCGATATTCACATACCGCCACTGCGCTACGGGTTTCACGCTGATTCGCGCCGCTCGCGATAGTAGGCGATCAGGCGTTGGGTGGAGGTATCATGGGTCGCCGATTCGGCTGAGCCCTGTAGTTCCGGAATGATACGCAAGGCCAGAGCTTTGCCCAACTCCACCCCCCATTGATCGAAGGAGTTGATGCCCCAGATAGCGCCCTGGGTAAAGACGCTGTGCTCGTAGAGGGCGACCAGTTGACCCAGGGTTCGAGGTGTTAGCTTATCAGCAAAAATAGTCGTGGAAGGCCGGTTACCCTCGAAGGTTCGGTGCGGTATCTGCGCCTCGGGAATCCCCTCCATTCGCGCCTCCTCCGCGGTCTTGCCGAAGGCCAGCGCCTCGCCCTGAGCGATAGCGCTGGCGATCAGGACATCGTGGTGCTGGCCCAGCGGGTTGAGGGTTCCTGTGAAGGCAATGAAGTCGCAGGGGATCAGGCGTGTTCCCTGATGGATCAACTGGTAGAAGGAGTGCTGACCGTTGGTGCCGGGCTCACCCCAGTAGACCGGACCCGTGGCATAGTTCACCCGCGCGCCTTCCATGGTCATGTGCTTCCCGTTGCTCTCCATGGTCAACTGTTGCAAGTAGGCCGGGAAGCGGTGCAGGTATTGCTCATAAGGCAGCACCGCCATGGTCTCGGCACCAAAAAAATTATTGTACCAAATTGCTAACAGTCCCATCAGCACCGGCATGTTCCGCGCCAGGGGCGCGGTCTTGAAATGGGTATCCATCTGATGGAAGCCGGAGAGCATCTCCAGAAAGTGCGCTTCACCTATGGCGATCATGGTGGACAGGCCGATGGCCGAGTCCATCGAATAGCGGCCGCCTACCCAGTCCCAGAAGCCGAACATGTTGGCGGTATCGATACCAAACCTGGCCACCTCGACTTCGTTGGTGGAGACAGCCACGAAGTGTTTGGCCACCGCGGCTTCTTCACCCAGAGCACGCATTGCCCAGTTGCGGGCGGTGTGGGCGTTGGTCATGGTTTCAAGCGTGGTAAAGGTCTTGGAGGCGATGATGAACAGGGTTTCCTCGGCACGAAGATCGCGCGTGGCCTCGGCAAGGTCGGATCCATCCACGTTGGACACAAAACGAAACGTCATATCGCGCCGCGCATAGGCCTTGAGCGCCTCGCAGGCCATAACCGGTCCCAGATCCGAACCGCCGATACCGATATTGATCACGTTTTTAATACGCTTTCCGGTATGGCCTTTCCACTCCCCGCTACGCACCGCCCCGGTAAAGCGGCCCATCCGCCTCAGCACCTCATGCACCCGGGGTTCCACATCTACGCCGTCTGTTTCCACATGGTCTGTTTCGGGTACGCGCAATGCGGTATGCAGAACCGCGCGATCCTCAGTGCGGTTAATCTTCTCACCGGCAAACATGGCGTCCCGTTTTTCAGCGAGGCGGCTTTCCCCGGCCAGCGAAATCAGAAGTTTCAGGGTTTCATCGGTGATGCGATGCTTGGCGTAATCCATGTAGAGACCAACGGCTTCGAGACTCATGCGTTCGGCGCGGGAGGGATCGGTCGCGAACAGTTGCCGCAGGTGGATATCCTTGATTTCGTTGTAATGAATCTGTAAGGCTTTCCAGGCTGGCCGCTCGGTGAGGGAAGGGATCATGTCGTTTCCTTTAGTGGTTCAGCGTTTTGCTCTTGGCTTCAATCGCGGCCAGCAGACCGTTCCACGACTGCACAAAAGCCTCGGTCCCTTCCCTCTGGAGTTGCGCGCCCAGCGCCTGACAGGATACGCCTGCCCGTTCAAAGGCCGCAATGACTTCATCGGCGTGGCGAGTATCGGCGGGAAGCACCGGGCTCGCGCTGCCATGATCAGCAAAGGCTTTCAGGGTTGCCTCGGGCATGGTGTTGATGGTGTACGGGCTGATCAGGCCTTCGATATACAGTACGTCGGAGGCACTGGCATCCTTGGTGCCGGTGCTGGCCCACAAGAGCCTTTGGGGGCGAACGCCGGCATTCATCATGCGCTGCACGCGGGGTGAATCAAGGAATGCACGGTAGGCATGATACGTGCGCTCCGCCACCGCGATTCCCAGGGTGTTTTGCAGTTCGTCGGATACATGGCCCATGGTGGCCTTATCCCAGCGGCTGATGAAAACCGAGGCTACCGAACCAACCTCGGCAGAAAGGCCGGCCTCGATCCGCCGCTCGATACCACGCAAGTAGGCTTCCGCGGCAGCCTGATACTGCTCGGCGGAGAAGAGTAAGGTCACGTTGACCGGGATCCCCGCGAAGATCGCCTCCTCAACGGCTGGCAGACCCTCCCTGGTGCCGGGAATTTTGATGAAGAGATTGGATCGATCCGCCTGCCGGTGGAGTTGTCTGGCCGCTACAAGGGTGCTGGCGGCATCATAGGCCAGCGTCGGAGAAACCTCCAGCGAGACCCAGCCGTCCAGTCCATGGGTGCGCCGGTGAATATCGGCGAAGAGATCCGCGGCCCGTCGCAAGTCTTCGATCGCCAGATCGAAGAACAGCGTCTCCTCCGACAAACCGGCCCGAAGCTTCTCGATAATGGGCTGGTCATACAAGCCGCTATGGGTGATAGCATGGTTGAAGATACTCGGGTTCGAGGTCAGGCCGGTAATTGAAAGATCTTCGATATAGGTTTTGAGTGTTCCGTTCAGGAGATCGCGGGTGATATTGTCCAGCCATGGACTCACGCCAGCGCTTCTCAATGCTTGCATCGATTTGTTCATGTTCGTGTTTCCCCTGTATTTCGCCCCGCGCCCGCCAGCGCTTCAAGCGAATAATCCAGTAGTTCGTTAATATGCCCCACACTGATATCCGCCGGAGGGTACATGGCCAGCGCCTGAGGCTCGGCAGCATAGTGCCCTTGCCGTGCAAACACCGTGGTCACACGATTTTTCCAGTGGGCCTTGATGCTTGCCAGCAGCCGGAGCTTGTCGTCAACCATCACATAATGCCGAGCCGGATAATGTTGTTCGACCTGTTTCAACTCTTTTTCCTTATGTATAAAGACCATGACATGGCCCGATGCCGCCGCGTACAGCCCCGAACGTATGATCTTCATGGGCTGAAACACAACATCGCCGTCGGTAAGGATGGCGACCTGACCGAGGCTTTGCCAGTGGGTAATAAGCTCCAGCGCCCCGTCATACAAGCGATCCGCGAACGGGTAATCGAGCAGATAGCTGGAGATGTGCAATAGCCTGTGATCGTACAAATGGTCCAGGCGATAACGCTGGAGCGCGCCCAGGTAATCGGCATAGCCAAGTTCCTGAGCCAACTGCTTGAATATCTCCCAGTAGCGGCAGGCAGCTTCAGGGCTAACCTGCCTGCGGATCTCGGCGATGTAGTCGGTCTGCGCGGTATCGTTGTCGATCAAGGTGTTATCGACATCGAGAAGGAAGACCACTTCACGTGCGTTCGAAGCGCCCTTCATCCCGGAATCCGGTACGGGATGACGATCCCGGGCTCATCATCTTTGTTGATATACGACGTAAGCCTCACGGGGGGCTCAGATCTTGTGTTACGCATTCGCATCTCCCTTTTCTTGATCTGAAATACTGCGGAGCAGTGCAATCCCGGCCTGCATGATTCATGGATAATGCAGGCTAACATAATCCTCGATCACTTGCATCGCAAATTTCGCAAGTTTTTTTTACAGAACAACGATTCATGGAGCCGTCATGAGAACGTGCGGGTCAGGAAACGGCGATAACAGGCGGCGCCGAAGAGGAAAACCCGCGCGCCGGATGCGTCACGGGCTAAAGGAGGGTAGCGTTCGCCTCAAGCCTTCGCATCGGCGAATAACTACCGTGCCGGTTAAAATGTTATTCCATGCGCGCATCCAAGGAGATGACATGAGTAATAATCGGGCTGGCGGCAATGCCCCGGTTCTTGCCGGCGACATCGGCGGCACCAAGACGAACCTGGCCCTTTATGCGCTGGAACGCGGCGCGCCGTCGGTGATTGAGGAGCGCAGTTACCTCAACCGCGATCATGCAGGTATTGAAGAAATCGTACGCCTTTTCCTTGAAGATACAAAGCGTTCGCCACGCATTTCCTGCTTCGGCGTCGCGGGCGCCGTCATGGAAGGGATCTGCGACATGCCCAATCTCGGCTGGCATCTGGATGAGGAAGCCCTGACCCGCCTGATCGGCATGCGCCGGGTCAAACTCTTGAATGACCTTGAGGCTACAGCTTATGGCATCGCCACCTTGAATCCGGATCAGCTTGTCACCCTCAACGAGGGGAAGCGGAAGAAAGCCGGCAATATGGCTTTAATCGCTGCGGGTACGGGTCTGGGCGAAGCCATCATGTTCCCGACAGGGGAAGGATACCGAGTCTCAGCCTCCGAGGGCGGACACGCCGATTATGCCCCGCGCAACGATAGAGAAATTGATTTTTTCCGTTATCTGCTCAATCGACACGGGCGCATCAGCTATGAACGGGTGGTATCCGGCCCGGGCCTATACAATATCTACTGCTTTCTTAAGGAAAGCGGCCGTTTCCCCGAACCTGCATGGCTGGCGGATCGCCTTGCCCGAGAGCCTGATGCCAGTGCCGTAATCGCCCGGTCCGCCTTGAATCATGAAGCCGGTATCTGTGTTACCGCACTGGATCAATTCGTGTCCATTTATGGCGCGGAGGCGGGCAATCTCGCACTTAAAGCGCTCGCCACTGGCGGGATTTACATCGGTGGCGGCATCGCTCCCAAAATTTTACCAAAAATTTCCGAGGGTGGGTTCATGTCCGCCTTTCTCGATAAAGGGCGTTTCTCCGGCCTGCTCGCCGACATCCCTGTCCGGGTGATTATGGAACCGAAAACAGCCCTGCGCGGCGCTGCCGCTTATATGCTTTCGAGACTGAACGCCTGATGAACTCACCTCCCGATATCTACTGAAGTAAGTGCCTGATGATGGATAAAACACAGCCTGAAAAGGAGATGCCGGCTTGAAGATCATGATGGCGCAGATTGCGCCGCATGTGGGCGATGTGGCGTTCAACGCCGGCTTGGCGCTGGACGCGATAAAACGGGCGGAAGCTGCATGTTGCGACGTGCTGACGCTGCCGGAATTGGCGCTTACCGGTTATCCCCCCGAGGATTTGCTGCTGCGTGCCTCATTCATGGATGCGGTAGAGCATGCGGTCAGCCGAATCGTGATGGCCAGCGAAAAGGCTGTGATCGTGTTCGGTCATCCCCGGCAGACTAAAAACGGGCTGTGTAACAGCGCGACATTGGCGGCGAATGGAAACGTGCTGGGTGTTTACGATAAACGGGCGCTGCCCAATTATGGCGTATTCGATGAGCGGCGTTATTTCACGCCGGGGACAGGCCCGGAAGTATTTTTGATTCGCGACTGGCGTATTGGCATCGGTATCTGCGAGGATTTATGGTCCGATGCCGTAGCGGAAGAAGCGGCAATACAAGCCCGTGATATTCTGATCAATCTGAATGCGTCTCCCTTTTATGTAGACAAACAGCTTGATCGTGAAGTGCTGATGAAAAAACGCGCAATTCGTTTTTCTGTTCCGGTCGTTTATGTCAACCAGGTCGGCGGACAGGATGAAGTAGTGTTTGATGGCGGTAGCCATGTCATGGATGCCTCGGGTGAGATACTGATGCGCGCACCGTTGTTTAAAGCGGCTGATGTGCTGGTGGATACCGCCGATCCCTATGGCAAGGTGGCGAAGATTCCTTCATCGGTTGAACAGATGCATCAAGCGCTGCTGCTGGGGGTGCGCGATTATGTCCACCGCAATGATGTTTCACAGGTCGTGATCGGGCTTTCCGGCGGTATTGATTCGGCTGTGGTCGCCGCATTGGCATGCGAGGCGCTGGGCGCGGCGCACGTATTGGGGGTGCTGATGCCGTCACGCTTTTCCAGTACACATTCCATCACGGATGCCGGGAAACTGGCGATCAGTCTGGGTATGGAAACGGTCATGCTACGCATTGAAGACCCGGTCGTTTCGGTTGGGAAGGTTCTGGAAGCACCCTTTGAGCAGTGGGGTAAATCCGCGCCCGACGTGACCGAGGAAAATATTCAGGCCCGCATGCGCGGATTATTGCTGATGGCGATTTCAAACAAGACCGGACGCATGTTGTTGTCTACGGGTAACAAGTCCGAATTAGCGGTAGGTTACGCGACGCTTTATGGCGATATGGCTGGCGGTTTTGCCGTACTCAAGGATGTATATAAAACGCAGGTGTATGCATTGGCAAAGCATCTGAACCGCAAGCGGGAAGTGATTCCGCAGCATACGATTGATAAACCGCCTTCCGCCGAATTGCGTCCGGATCAGAAAGATTCGGACACGCTGCCGGATTACGCAACGCTTGATGCCATCTTGCGGGACTATGTTGAATTGGGGCAGAGTGTGGCCACAATTGTAAAGCACGGTTTTGAACCGGAGGTGGTTCGCGGCATTATCCGCATGCTGCATCGGGCGGAGTACAAACGGCGGCAGGCGCCGCCGGGCGTGAAAATTACGCCAAAAGCGTTTGGCCGCGATCGGCGCTATCCGATCACGCACGGGTTTCGTGAATGGGAGGACAAGGGATGAAAAGGAGAATTCATGAAAAAGATTGAAGCGGTGATCAAACCTTTCAAGCTGGATGAGGTCAAGGGCGCATTGAATGACATCGGTATCCAGGGTTTGACCATGACCGAGGTCAAGGGCTTCGGGCAGCAGAAAGGTCATACGGAATTGTACCGCGGCGCTGAATATGTGGTGGATTTCCTGCCCAAGGTCAAGGTGGAAGTTGTCGTCGCCGAGGAACGGCTGGATGTGGCGGTCGATGCCATCATGCATGCCGCACGCACGGGCAAGATTGGCGATGGCAAGATATTCGTGCTTCCCGTGGAGCAGACGGTGCGCATTCGCACCGGCGAGCGTGACGGGGATGCGCTGTAAGCCCCTGATTTGCGCGCCCTCCATGGGCGCTTTGATGACTTCTTGCGAAGTCGTCATCTGAATCAATTACAAAAAAAGGAGAGAAGTGACCATGAGTGATGCAGTCAAGAATGTGATGGAGATGGTAAAGGAACATGAGTGCGAATTTGCCGATATTCGTTTTACCGATACCAGGGGCAAGTGGCAGCATGTCACCTTCCCGATTTCCGAGTTGAGCGAGGATTCTTTCGAGGAAGGTTTTGCCTTCGACGGTTCCTCGGTGGCCGGCTGGTGCGATATTAGCAGTTCCGATATGGCAATCATTCCAGACCCGGCGTCGGCCAAAATTGACCCGTTCGTCGAAGCGTCCACGCTGGTACTGATCGGGGATATTATTGATCCGCTCACCGGTCAGGATTACAACCGCTGTCCGCGTCAGGTCGCGCATCGCGCCCTGAAATACATCCAGTCCGCGGGCATTGCCGACACGGCGTATTTTGGCCCTGAACTGGAGTTCTTCATCTTTGACGGTATCACGCACTACAATGAAATGGGAGGATGTGGCTACAGGATTCAGTCCGAAGAGGCCGCCTGGAATTCCAATGAAACCTTTGAAGGCGTCAACACGGGCCATCGGCCCAAAGTGAAGGGTGGTTATTTTCCGGTACCGCCGGTGGATTCCCTGTTTGAAATTCGTAATGACATGAGCCTGGTGATGACCGATCTGGGCGTGCATATGGAGTGTCATCACCATGAGGTGGCGACTGCCGGCCAATGCGAAATGGCCATGAGGTTTGGCGAACTGATTGATATTTCCGATCGTACCCAGTGGTACAAATACGTGGTGCATAATGTGGCCGATGCCCACGGCAAGACGGCAACCTTCATGCCGAAGCCTGTTTATAACGACAATGGCACCGGCATGCACACCCACCAGTCCATCTGGAAAGATGGCAAAAACCTGTTTGCCGGTGATCAATATGCCGGGCTGACTCAGGAGGCGCTGTACTATATCGGCGGCATCATCCAGCATGCCAAGGCGCTGTGCGCCTTTACCAACGCTTCGACGAACTCGTACAAGCGTCTGGTACCGGGTTTCGAAGCACCGGTGATGCTGGCCTACTCGAACCGTAATCGTTCGGCTGCGATCCGTATCCCGGTCTCCCCCGACAAGGGACGCCGTATCGAGGTTCGTTTCCCTGATCCGACGGCCAATCCGTATCTGGCTTTCACCGCCATGCTGATGGCCGGTCTGGACGGTATTGCCAACAAAACGGATCCGGGCGAGGCCGCGACGAAGAACCTGTATGACCTCCCGCCCGAGGAAGAAGCGCTGATTCCAACCGTTGCGCGCTCCTTCGAAGAGGCGCTCAACGCACTGAATGCTGACCGTGATTTCCTTAAAGTTGGCGGTGTCATGGATGATGACATGATCGACGCCTACATCTCACTGAAAATGGAAGAAGTGGATCAGATGCGCCTGCGTACGCATCCGTATGAAGTGGATATGTACTATTCCGTGTAATGTCCGGGTTCGGTCACAAAGGGGGCCGCCTTCGGGCGGCCTTTTCTGTACCCGGGATCCGACATTGACCTACGGCGCAGGCCGCAAGCCTTTGGCTCGTCTAG